>CAXBFV010000215.1:0-3073 GCA_963974985.1 uncultured Gammaproteobacteria bacterium
GTTATCCTGATGAGTGTGGATTGCCTGTTGAGGAAATGGGGCCTGACTTTATTTTTTAACATGGATATCTCATGCTCAATGCTTGCTCGACTTTGTCAGAAAAAGTTATCATGTCATTGAAATATTCAAGATTTAAGGATTGAGTAATGAGCGTGTATTCCAGTGGTGCTGTCACTAATATCTTAAAAAAATTAAAAACGACCTATAGTAAAAGTTTCTCAGAAGATGATGTTGAAAATTTATTGGAGCTTTCTAAGGATTTCTTCAGTGTGGTTTCAGATGATGAGTTGCTCTCTAGAAACCCCTTAGACCTTTATGGGATGGTTTTATCATTTTGGCGTTTTATGAATAAGCGAAAACCAAATGAGTTAGCCGTTAAAGTCTATAATCCAAACTATGAACAGCACGGCTGGAACTCACCTCACACAGTGATTGAAATTGTGGGCGGAGATATTCCTTTTATCGTGGACACGCTTCAAATGTGCCTGAATGATTTAGATTTGGATATCCATTTTATGATGCATGTGGGTGGGCATTGTGTTCAGCGTGACTCAAAAGGTGTGGTCACAAAACTTAAAAGTGCGAGAAATATTTCGGCTAAAGATCGAGATCTGACAGGAAACAGAGAGTGCTTGCTGACAATAGAGGTTGATCGTCAGTTAGATGACGTGAGAATATTAGATAAAATTAAAGGGCATATTCTGCAGGCTTTTGAGCGCGTCGATTTAGTTGTTGCAGATTTTCCAGAAATGAAATTGAATCTTGATGGCATCATTGAAGGCATGGAAAAGGTATGTGCAGATGATTGTCATAAGCACTCAGAAACCTTGGCTTTTTTGAAGTGGGTAGGGAATAGGCACTTCATTTTTTTAGGGTGTTGTGATTTAGAGCTTGCAGGTAAAAAAGGTAAAGAACATTTTAAGCTTGTAGAGAATTCAGGTCTGGGTTTGCTAAAGTTAGGAGAAAGTTATCTCTCAAAAAGTTATCATGTTTTTGCTAATAAATTAGACTCGGCAACAGGGCAACTCAGTTCACTAACCATTGCGAAATCTGATTATGAATCTCCAGTACATCGACCAGGTTATATGGATATCATTGGTGTGTTCTTATATAACGAGAAAGGAGAAGTGATTGGAGAGCGCCGTTTCCTCGGGCTGTTTACGTCAGCCGCTTACCACTCTAATCCTCATCAAATTCCTTTTTTAAGATTAAAAGCTGAAAATGTTTTAAAGCGTTCAGGATTTAGAGAGGATGGGCACTCCTATAAAGCATTAAATAATATCATTGAAACTTATCCGCGTGATGAGTTATTTTTGAGCCCAGACAATGAGCTATTCAAAACAATTATGGGAATACTTCATATTAAAGAGCGTCATGTGATGAAACTTTTTGTACGTCGTGATGCGCATTCTCGCTATTTCTTTTGCATGCTTTATATGCCTAGAGAGCGTTATAATTCTAGTATTCGCGCAAAAATACAAGATATTTTGTTGCATGCTTTTAACGGTACAGAAATTACATTCAAAACAAACTTTATTGAGTCTGTGTTGTGTCGGATAGATTTTCAGATTTATACGGGTGTGGATACCAAGCCGCGTATGGTTAATGCCAAAGAAATTGAAACATTGATTAGAGAAGCCGGTAGAGAGTGGGAAGATGATTTTCTGGACTATGTTATTGATGAATATGGCGAAAACGTGGGTCGTGGCTTTTATGCGGAATATCGTGATGGGTTCTCGTTGGCTTATAAAGATCAATATCGTGCACAAGCAGCTGTTTTTGATGTATCCCATTTTGAGGCGGTGCGTACAGAGCAACAGCCCATTAGCATGTCACTCTTTCGTTTGCTAGAAGAGCCCCAAGATCGTGTGCATTTTAAACTTTACTTAAAAGATACCTCAATAGAATTAAGCAATGTGTTGCCGATTCTTGAAAATATGGGGATGTATGTTGTTGAAGAGCGACCATCAGGCGTATCCTCAAAAACAGGCAGTTGTATTTGGGTTTCTGATTTTAGTTTGGCGGTGGATGAAGAGTTTGATTTGGATCGCGTGAAGCCTTTATTCCAGGAAGCATTTCATCAAATCTGGTCAGAAAAAGCTGAAAACGATGGCTTTAATCGTTTGATTTCTAAAGCCGCACTGGGGTGGCGAGACATTTCAATTATTCGTGCTTATGCGCATTATTTAATGCAGCTAGGGCTTCGTTTTAGTCAGTCCTATATTCAAGATACTTTTGTGGAATATCCGGTTATTACTAATGCCTTAGTGAAATTGTTTTATTGTCGTTTTGACCCTGAGTTAAATAACAAGCAAAGAGAGACGCAGCAAAAAACGTATGTTTTAGAAATTAAGCAGGAATTAGAAGAAGTAGACAGTTTGGACCAAGATAAAATTTTGCGTCGGGTATTGGAAACAATTCAAGCCACACTACGAACAAACTTTTTCCAAAAAGATGTAAACGGCAAACAGAAAGAATATGTTTGCTTTAAACTTCAGCCGAGTAAAATACCCGATGTGCCGAAACCTGTGCCGATGTTTGAGATTTTCATGCATAGCCCAAGAGTTGAAGGTGTACATTTGCGTGGGGCTAAAGTTGCACGAGGGGGCTTAAGATGGTCTGATCGTCGAGAAGACTATCGTACGGAAGTATTAGGCCTTGTAAAAGCACAGCAGGTTAAGAATGCAGTGATTGTGCCTTTGGGTGCAAAAGGTGGTTTTATTCCTAAAAAGTTACCGATAGAAGCAGGCAGAGATGCGGTGATGGAAGAAGCCATTGCGTGCTATAAAACTTTTATCAGTGCTCTGCTGGATGTCACGGATAACCTGAAAAAAGGTAAAGTCATACCACCTAAAGATGTGGTGAGATATGATGAAGATGATCCATATTTAGTGGTTGCTGCCGACAAAGGTACCGCGACTTTCTCTGATATTGCCAATGGTGTGGCTGAAGATTATGGTTTTTGGCTGGGCGATGCTTTTGCTTCAGGTGGGTCGAATGGTTATGACCATAAAGTGATGGGCATTACAGCTAAAGGTGCTTGGGAGTCTGTCAAACGTCACTTTAGAGAGCA
>CAXBFV010000216.1:0-3062 GCA_963974985.1 uncultured Gammaproteobacteria bacterium
ATTTGAAGGCGGGTCACCTGCACGTCCGCCTTGAAAATTACTACAACCAATATGAATCTTGCCGCCTAAAAAAGTACCCACGGTTAAGACAACCGCTTTAGCATGAAACTTCAAACCCATTTGGGTGATGACACCCGTGATTTGGTTATCTTCAATAATTAAATCATCGACACTTTGTTGAAATATAGAAAGATTTTCTTGGTGTTCCAGCATTTCACGAATGGCTTGTCGGTAAAGATTACGATCTGCTTGTGCGCGTGTGGCACGTACGGCAGGACCTTTACGTGAATTAAGGGTTCTAAATTGAATGCCAGCACGATCAATTGCTTTTGCCATGAGCCCGCCCATAGCGTCAATCTCTTTCACAAGATGACCTTTGCCAATACCCCCAATTGCGGGGTTGCACGACATTTGCCCTAGCGTGTCAATATTGTGTGTCAAAAGTAGCGTTTTTGAGCCCATGCGTGCGGCGGCGGCGGCGGCTTCCGTACCCGCGTGACCACCACCAATAACAATGACATCATATTTTTCAGGATAGAACATAATGGGGTGCTTTTTTTCATGGCTTGATTAGGGAGAGCATCATAAAGAAATTCAGTGTGAAAGTCTATTTTTTGTTGGTTAAAAAGTAGACTGATTGCAGTGTTGTGCTTAAATAGAAATAGCAAGATTAAAGGCTTGATTGATTGCACGTTTTGCATCAACTTCAACCGCCTTATCCGCACCTCCAATGATATGACAGGGTAAGTTAGTATTTTGAAGCTCATCATAAAGCTGTCTCACAGAGTTTTGGCCAGCGCAAAGTACAATATGATCAACTTCTAAAATTTGAGATTTCTCATCTTTGATTATATGTAAGCCTTGGTTATCAATTTTGTCATAGCTTATTCCTGAAATCATATTCACTTTTTTATGCTTCAGGGCCGCACGATGTATCCAACCTGTAGTCTTGCCTAAGCGTTTACCATGCTTCTCATTTTTACGTTGCAGTAAATAAACTTCATGAGGAGAGGGGGCAATTTCTGGTTCTTTAAGCCCGCCTGGGTGAATCATGTCAATATCAATGCCCCATTCTTTATAAAAGGCTTCTTTATCAAGGCCTGATTTTTTGCCACCATGAACAAGATATTCCGCCACATCAAAACCAATACCACCGGCACCAATAATGGCAACTTTTTTGCCCACAGTTTTGCTACCATTAATCAGCTCCATGTAAGTCACAACTTTTTCATGATCAACGCCCTTTATTTCAGGAATTCTAGGTTCAACCCCTGTGGCAATGACCACTTCATCAAAGTCGCCGGATGTGAGTTTCTCAAGCGTTGCAGGGTGACTTAATTTTAAATCAATCTGGTGTGTTTCAATTTGGTTTTGGAAATAGCGTAATGTTTCGGAAAATTCTTCTTTTCCTGGGATATTGCTGGCTAAATTAAATTGTCCACCTAAGTGGTCGCGTGCTTCAAAAATTGTTACATAGTGGCCACGTTCAGCTGCGGTAATTGCAAAGCTACATCCGGCAGGACCTGAGCCCGCCACCGCAATTTTTTTAGGCTGTGAGGTTTTGGTTATTGTTAGTTGAGATTCAATGCAGGCCATGGGGTTTACTAAACAGGAAACGCTTTTTTTCATAAAGACATGATCCAGACAAGCTTGATTACAACCAATGCAAGTATTGATCGATCGTTCAACTCCTGTTTGAGCTTTATTCACAAATTCAGGATCGGCTAAAAATGGGCGGGCCATAGAAACCAGATCGGCACTGCTATCTTCAAGTAAGGATTCAATTACATCCGGGGTATTAATACGATTTGTAGTGACTAAAGGAATAGAGACATGCGCTTTCATTTTTTTGGTAATGGGTGCGAAGGCAGCTCTCGGTACCATCGTGGCAATAGTGGGAATTCGAGCTTCATGCCAGCCAATACCGGTATTGATAATCGTCGCACCTGCTTTTTCTACTGCTTGCGCAAGCTCAACGACTTCTTCCCAGTTGTTGCCGTTTTCAATTAAATCAAGCATGGAAAGACGGTACATGATAATGAAATTAGTGCCTGTGGCTTGACGAACAGCTTCAATTATTTTTACGGCAAATTGCATGCGTTGTTGAAAGCTGCCACCCCATTTATCAGAGCGTTTATTTGTATGTGTAACTAAAAATTGATTAATGAGATAGCCTTCAGAGCCCATGATCTCAACACCATCATAGCCTGCTTGTTGCGCAAGTTGTGCGCATTTTCCATAGTCCTTAATAGTTTTACTTACCCCTCGTGTGGAGAGTGCTTTAGGGGTGAAGGGGGATATAGGCGCTTTAATTTTTGAAGGGGCTGCGGCAAAAGGGTGGTAGGCATATCGTCCAGCATGCAGGATTTGCATAAGAATTTTGCCATTTTCGTTATGAACTGCTTGGGTAATTTTTTGATGCTTGCGGACTTCTGATTTTTTACTCAACTTTGCAGCAAAAGGCATGACCCAGCCACGAATATTTGGAGAGATTCCACCCGTTACAATAAGACCTACGCCACCTTTGGCGCGTGCAGCATAGAAAGCTGCTAGTCGATCAAAACCATTTTTTTTCTCTTCAAGGCCTGTATGCATGGAACCCATGATGACTCGATTTTTAAGGGTGGTGAAACCAAGGTCTAATTCTTGTGACAATAATGGATATGAATTTTGCATAGGAAACATTTGAAGCGAGAACATGTAAATTTAATTTTAAACCGGCGAGGATAATTAGTGTAGTGTTGTTTATCCTTCATTTTTAAATGATTCGTAATCGGTATTTTGAATGGAGTTATGTATAATCCCTCCAGTTTTTATTTCTAACTTTAAGAGATTGTTAATATGTTGCTTTGGTTGGCCAATTGGCTTACAGAATATCATCGAGTGTTTTTCATCTTCAACTATATTGCCTTCAGGTCCATTCTGGCGGTGCTCACAGCATTATTAATTGCTATTATTTTTGGTAAGCCAATGATTCGTTGGCTGCAAAGAATGCAAATTGGGCAAGTGGTGCGTGATGATGGCCCTGAGTCACATTTTTCTAAAAAAGGCACGCCTACCAT
>CAXBFV010000217.1:0-3059 GCA_963974985.1 uncultured Gammaproteobacteria bacterium
ACAAGTCTGGTGCGTGTCTTTACTTAGATGACTTTTGCGGCGGGCTAAATGGATTGATTCGTGATTTTAAAAGTGATGATCAAGCTAAAAATATCATAGGTGCTGTGGGAGATATCAAATCATTTGCTGAGCTGACAAAGGAGTGTCTGATTGGACATAGTCAAACAAAAATGATGCTACCAAACAGTCATTTAACTATTCATGGCAAATTAGAGGCGTATAAATCTACGTTGCAAGGGATTAATCAAAACATGGCCTATAATTAGTACCTCAAATCATATTTTTGTCGGTTTAAATATGGTCATAATTTTCCCTCTTTGTGCCTTTTTACTGAAAAACATCCCTTATTAAGGCAGTCGTCAGAATATCTGGTTTAGGATATAAATTTTAATTAGAAGCAGTTGCGCAGCTTTAAATCGTCATCATTTCACCTCAAGTCAAACATGTTAGATTTCTATATCTAATTGCCTTGTATAAAATAACCTGAGATCGACATTAGAAAAACAAATTGAATAAAACTTAGTGCAAGTTCTATCAAAGGTTTAAAGTTTATTGATAAATAAATTAAAGCCCTAGGCCCTATATTTGGAGTTGTGAAAAAATGCCCCAAGAAGTCTTGAAATGTTCTGTGTGTGGTAAGATTTTACCTATTGTCGCTGGAGGAGGTGTAATTAATATTTGTGATGCTTGTATTGCAAAGGATTCTGCATCTGAGGCTAGTATTGTTTGGAAAAACAAACACAATCGTGAACCGAATGCTATTTTGCTTGATTTTACCAAGTTTATTTATAAAGAACAGATTAGTCAGCGCAGTGTTGTGCCAGATAGAGCTATACCTCATTCTGATATAATTTTTCAAAATCAAAGAGTTAATCGTTCAAATCATGGACTTGCTCATGCCGTTCGTTCGATGACTTATGTACCTTATGTTGTTCAGTTTTTAATTCAATTTGGAACTCCAGAGCTAAAGAATTTTTGTAAATTTGCCCATAGTAATACCGATATTGAAGAGACGCTATGTGTCTTGATGCTCTGTGTCTCAATGTGCCGAGAGTCAGAGGTGTCTTTTCATGACAAGTCAGAGCTTCATAAAAGCTATCGTGAAAAATCTGCAAAAGTTCTTTATGGTTATGTCTGTACCAAAAGATTTTATCATACAGAAATTGGGAAGGGTGACTCATATGAAAAACAAAAGAAAGCGTTTAAACAACGCATATCTACTTCTGTGGCGGAGCTTTTAGGTAATGGTGTTGGACTTTTTAAAGATGATAAGAGGCAAGCGAGTTTTCAAGAATATCAAAAAATACTTTGTGGTTTAACTACTTTGGATTCCTGTCAAAATATAGCATCATTATTTCTATTAATTTGCCATAAACTTGATTTAGGTCGTTGTCGATCACATCTTCCTCAGCAACATTTCAATGATATATTTAAGCAGTGCACAAACCAAAATCCTGAGGCAAGTCATTCTTTGGCGCAACTTTTTTACTTTGCTTATCAGTGTATGATTGAAACAGGTGACAGTGCCGCAGATCTTAGTATTGGTTATCAATATCGAAGAAACAACCATAGGTTTCTTCAGTGCAGTACAAATGTTGAAACCTGTTTTAAGACACTGCAAACCGTAAAATTTCCAACTTCAGATGAAGAAAAGAGGCCGTTTGGTTTGGCATCCCAAGATCAGGTAGGCAGCACTATATTAGCTGAACATTGTTTAGCTGGTCATAAGTACGAAGTGCCAGAAGAAGGTATGTTTATTCGTACGGTTAGAGATGGTGAGCTATGTTCATGGATTACCTATATGTATATGGTGACACCGCCTTATATTGAGTTTGATTTGAGAGATGGCGTTCGAGATGCAGGTAATGGGACCATATATCAAGGTAAATTATATCAAAATATTAAGGATGCACCTGACTGGAGGGCAAAAGAATATGGCAAATATAGTCAACCACATTCGGCAACTTATGTTACAAGAAATTTAACGTCTCAAGCCCACATTAAAGAGAGTCCAAATGTTGGCGTGATATATGCGCACATCCCTGAACAAGTTGGTGATGTTACTTTGATCATGAGTGGGTGTCATGGAGGTTATTTTAGACCTTATGATAAATCCAGTAAAAACAAGGATAAGCTGATTGAGGTACTTAAATTAAGTGATTTAGAAGATTTAAATCCAAAATCAAACGAGTGTTTTATTCGTGCTCGTATTGCCCCCTGTGAAAACACCCCTTCGTTAGCTATTTTTAGCTCTGATGATTTGAGGGCAAACCTAAATGCAGTAATTAGAGCATTTTGTTTGCGTATTCGGTTCGCTGAGGTCAAGTCAGGGTTAAGGTATTCATTGGATGATGTTATTAAAGATTTCAAGCGTGACTGGCCTTACATTATTTTTTACACCCCTGATGATCGTCTATTACATTTGACAACCTATACTCAAATGCAGTACAAGCAGGATCTTATATTGGGAAGTGAGAAAGGTTTGTTTGAGGCGCATTTTCTAAAAATTGTTTTAAACATTTTTTGGGAAAGGGATATTGGTACGCTGAGAAATCTGGCTGCTGCGATGTCAGGGCAAGCTTTGCCAACATACAAAGCTTTACATGCATACCTAGTTGACCAAAATAAGGGAATTAAGCGTTACTTATTTGATTATTCTAATACTCAGCAGTTACGTTATTTTTATTCATCATGGGCAAAAAAACTAACATTTAATAATGGGAATATCAGTCAATTTTCAACGCCAAAAAAATCATTCTACCCTGTTCCTAAAAATAGTGTATGTGATTTACAGGACCTTATTTTATGTTCAGCTCTTACAGATGAAACAGACTTCATTAAGCAGCTGTCTGCGATGACGACGTGTAGAATACACTGTGGTTATGCTGATATTAAACCGCCATTTTTTAAAGTTTCACCTCCAGTTCGAAATTCCAAAGGAATGACTGATTTAGAAATTCCGCTTCAGGACGATAAATTAAAATCTCTGGTGAAGTATTTGAAATTAGGCTGGTATGCAGGAGAGGACTTTCGTGGGCCTTGGTTGTTTTCAATTCTAA
>CAXBFV010000218.1:0-3053 GCA_963974985.1 uncultured Gammaproteobacteria bacterium
GGAAGCCATTTTCTTAATATTAACTTTTTTATCTAAGATCGCGCCATAAGCAAACATCACCCCAAAAGCGAGTGAGAGTGAAAAGAGCACTTGGCTGGCAGCATCAAACCACAAATTCATGGATTTTAAATAAGACCAATCTGGAATAAAAAGTTCTTTTAATCCAATTTCAGCACCTTGTAGTTGAACTGAATTAACCAGTAAAGCAATTAATAAAATAAAAGGGATGGGGGTAATCCAACTTGCAACGGCTGCAATACCAGAAGTTCCGCGGTAAATGGCAATATAAAGTAAAAGGATTGTAAATAAAGCACCTAAGACAATTGGCAGGTTAAGTGAACCAAATATTGAAATATTTTCAGAAAGACGTAAAAAAGTGTGATGGAAATAGTGGTCGCTATCTCCATCCCAGGGTTGTTTTAGCGCATTAGCAGCAAAGTTTAAGGTCCAGGAGGTAATCACAATATAGTAAGTTAGGATGCTGAAAGAGATCATGGCAGCAAACCAACCCACAATTTTAAATTTAGAAGATTTTCCTGCCATACCTAACGATTTAGGTGCCGCGCAACGAGAGATTTGTCCTACTCCAATTTCTGCAATCAAAAAAGGCAAACCAATGAGAAGCAAGCAAATAAAGTAAGCAACAAAAAAAGCAGCACCACCATGCTCATAAGCAAGGTAAGGGAACCGCCATAAATTACCAAGACCAGCGGCCGAACCAATTGCAGCTAAAACAAATATCCAAGGGGACTTGAAATTTTCACGAATAGTACTCAAAATATCTCCAGCAAAGTATCTCTGTATATTTAAAAAATACAGAGGTTTTTAAATATGTATGATAGGAAATATTCTAGCAGATTGCGTTTTGAAAGAAGTACTTAATCATGCATAAAGTCAATTTTCTGCTGCTGTTTAGAGGTAGAGGATTCTGATTGATATTGTGGGTTACTTTGATTTTCTTGGCCAGGAACAGCGGTGACTGCCGCAGCACCATAGGGTGTGGAAATAACTTGGGCATTAATACCATTTTGTCTCATAATCATCATAGAGGAAGTCGCCACCACAGAATTAACGGTTCCAGCAATTAGAGTATTTTCTAAGCCGCTATTAGCAAAGCAGCTACCACTTAAGAGGCAAATAAGACATAAGGCTTTAATTTTCATAGTGTGTTTTTAATTTTGTTAATTTTATATAACTAAGTATAAAGTTTATTCTTCTGGATTGCCATTTTTATGGCGGATATAAACACCCTAGAATTGCTGGTTTTTTGGCCCCAGTCACTGAAGGAATATTTCCTGGAAGTCGATGAATGTACTGATATGCAAGCCAAGCAAAGCAGCTGGCTTCAACCCATTGGGGGTCAATGCCTAAAGCAGAGGTTGTTTTGGTTACTATGTTTGGTAAGTGGTTTTCTAAGCGTGCGATTAAATGCTTATTATTTGCACCGCCGCCGCAGAGGTAAATATTTTGAGTATCATGCTTTAAAATTTCTGCTGCAATACTTTGCGCAGTAATTTCACACAGTGTTGCTTGGACATCTTCAGGCTTATAGATTTCTTTGCAAGAAGCTAAGGAGCTCTCTAGCCAGGAGAGGTTAAAATATTCCGTGCCCGTACTTTTAGGGTATTTTTTTCTAAAATATGGGTCAGAGATCATGCGCTCTAATAAAATAGGTTGAATGGCTCCAGAAGCGGCCCATTCGCCATCTTTATCATACTTCTGGTCTAAATGTTTTTGAACCCAAATATCCATTAAAGTATTTGCGGGACCCGTGTCATAACCAATAATATTTTTCCCATTTGTGGGAAGTAGTGTGATATTCGCAATTCCGCCTAAATTTAGGATTATTCTATTTTCATTGGGAGAGGCTAAGAGTGCTTGATGAAAAGCGGGTGCGAGTGGCGCGCCTTGTCCACCTTGAGCAACATCCATATTTCTAAAATCATTAATGCAGGCAATACCTGTTTTTGTAGCAATAACACTACCGGAACCGATTTGCATTGAAAAAGGGTTTTTTGTTGTGGGGGAATGGAAGATAGTTTGGCCATGAGAGCCTATGGCGCAAATATCTTTAGGTTTAAGCTGTGATTTTTTTAAAAGATCATGAACGATTTCAGCGTAATAATTGCCTAAAGCGACATCTAGGCCTCCAAGCTCTTGAAGGGTGATTAGACCATTATTTTCATTTAATGCCCTGATTTTTATTTTAATGTCTTTAGGATAGGGTGCGCTATAAGTTTCAATGAGTTTGATTTGTCCAGAAGCGCAATTAAGTATCACCGCATCGATGCCATCTAAACTTGTACCTGACATGAGCCCAATAAAGTACTCACTCATGCAGTATAAACACCCACACGCTTACCAATTTTATGATGTTTAAAAGCTTTCACCGCAATAAAAATAAGGGTGCCAAGCGCATAAACAATAATGCCAGCAATGGCAAGCTTAAAATAGAGTGGACTTGTGGCAAGCTCAGCATGTGGGTCTGCGCGTGTTACTTTATTTTGCAAGTAACTGACGCCAAGGGAAAAAATGATCATTAGAAAAAATAAAATTGCGTAGAGTTTATATGCACGGATTAATAGCGCTTTCCAGGTACTAATATCTTCTTCAGAGACGTTGGGATAATTTTCAGGTTTAATGCGTAAGGCACGAATCCAAAACCCGAGTAAAATAAAAGCATAGATAATGAGTAGCATAGATTTGTCTTAAAATAATTTAACCTGAATAAATCATAACATTATTTGTATTATATATAATGCCTAAGCAAGTTCTTTTTGTAGTGTATCTTTGATATTTTGTAGCGTTGCTTTATCTGTAACTGTTGAAAAATCATCGTTGTTTATATAGAAGTAATCCTCAACTTGATCTGCGAGTGTATTTACTTTTGCATATCTAATACGAAGGTTAAGCTTATAAAATATACGAGAAATTTTAGCAAGCAACCCATGCTGATCTGCCGTTTTGATCGCAACAACCGTATAGTTTTTATCTTTTAGGGTTTCAATTGTTATTGTTGTCGGGTAATTGGTATTTTGTTTTCGCTGTCGTGT
>CAXBFV010000219.1:0-3044 GCA_963974985.1 uncultured Gammaproteobacteria bacterium
GTGGTCAGAAAAGTATCTTGTGGGGCTTCTGAGTCGGTGAAACTGGTTTCTGTGACGAATTTAGCCAGAGCGATGCGTATGCTAAAAGACCAGGGAGTTTGGTTGGCAGGTCTTGCGGGTGAAACCGATGAAACCACAATTTATGATCTAGATCTAAAAGATTCTATTGGCATTGTAATGGGATCAGAGGGCGATGGTTTGCGTCGCAATACTAAAAACATGTGTGACTATCTGGTAAAGCTGCCGATGAATGGTGCGGTATCAAGCCTGAATGTTTCTGTAGCGACAGGAGTCGCTTTATATGAAGTGCTACGTCAAAGAGGTTTTGGCGGATAGTTAAACGAGAGTGTCACACATAGTCCACCTTCTGGACGATTTGAAAGTTGACCTACCCCGTCAATTTGGGACACGAAAAAGAGAAGAGAATTATCCATCCAGGTAAACCTGCTGGCAGTTAATACTATAAGAATTTTGTCGATATTCTGAGGCAAATATTTGTAAATGCTCCATATAATCTATCCACTAATTTTGGATGCTTTGGCAGGGTGTGTCAATGGGGCTTTTTACCTAGACAAACTAGAGTGATGAATAAGCCAATAAATAAGAGCAACCCAGACACCACCAATAGCAGTTGCTAATACCCAGGCCATGCCGGGGACAATTTTTGTCATGATTTTTTGGGTATGAAAATTTCCTACATCTTTGGCAACACCTGCGGCAAACATGAGGTGAACCAAGATCGTAAGTCCAAGCATAACCACATTGAGATGGGTAATAGATTGGGAAAGTTGTCCGTAAATCTCATTCATTATTTTGTGCCTTCCTGTAAGTTTTTCAAGGCTAGAGGGAATTGTTCAAAGTCATCAATCAAAGCATTTGGTTTAAAGTCCTGAATAGGCGTGCCATGATTGTAGCCATAGGTGACGGCAATAACGGGTATTTTGGCCGCTTGAGCCGCTTTAATGTCTGTTTCTGAATCACCAATCATGATGGCTTCTTCCGATGTGCTGTTAAGTTCTGACAACGCTTTAAAAATAGAGTCTGGGTGTGGTTTGTAATGTGCAGTAGAATCGCCACCAATAATGTATTCAAAATATTGCGAAAGATTAATTTTTTCTAATAGCGCAATGGCGTGAGCTTCTTCTTTATTGGTCACCACTGCCATCTTGTAATCTTGCTTTTGTAATAGTTCTAAAGTTTCGATGACACCTGGGTAAATAAGCGTGCTTAATCCGTGACATTCTGAATAGGCGTCAAGCGTAAGCTTTAGAGCTTTGTCGTGAAGGGCTTCAACTTCTTGGGCCGGTAGATCAAGTGCTAAAATAGCGCGGACGGTATTGGGGAAGCCTTTACCGACAATGTTTTTTACCACATCTGTACTAACCGTTGAAAGGTTGAGGGTAGTGCGCATATGGTTTAATGCGGCAGCGAGGTCTGGCACGCTATCAACAAGTGTGCCGTCTAAATCAAAAAGAAGGGTGTTGATCACAGTGAATCCTTAGAAACAAAAAAACCCGCATAAGCAGGTTTTAATTAGTACAATTAAATGACAGTGGTTTTAAAAGGTATTAATACATTCTTACGTGAACGTTACTCTTCATTCTGTCTAACTTTCTTTGACGTCCAACGGCCGCTGCTTTCTTAGCTTTGCGAGTCCAGGTTGGCTTCTCGTAGTGTTGACGTTCTCTACATTCTCTTACGATACCTGCTTTTTCGCATGCACGCTTAAATTTTCTTAATGTAATATCAAAGGGTTCTCTTTCGTTTGTTACTCTTACTTTTGGCATTTCTTCACCTATTCATTAATATCCGAAAGGAGTTTATAGAAGATTTTTTTATTGTGCAAATGAAAAGGCAATCTTTTTGCTAAATTAACCAGAACTATAGTGATTTTCGCACAAAGCGGGACAGCATCTTTTTTTCAAAAGCCCAAAAGAATTTAAATTGGCCACATAAAGAACCAATGATAATGAGCATAATTTGGTATATAGGGAAAATAATTAGAATGCGAATAGGCCAAAAAACCCAAGGGCTTGTATCAGCACTATCAATACCAATTAAGTGGGTAATAGGTGTGGCCAAAAACACAGCCATGGAGCCGGTGATAGAAAAAACAAATAAGATGACAATAACTTGTGTGTAACTTTCTAAAGACCAATGGTTCATTAATTTTGACCAGATGGATGTTTTGTGATTTTTGGTGGCTTGATTATCCATTGGACTCAATAGTATTTCTGAAAATCTATGGGCATTACTCTATCGTAAGCAGCATTTAAAAACAAATGAAGATCTTTAGTGATAATTTATGTGTGCGCGCTAGTTAACTTTAATGATCTTGCTCTATAATTTTGCAGTGTTCATTTTCAATAACTTATTTAGTGATTCAGGGGAAAACGTACAGCATGAAGCAGCAATTAAATAAATGGATAAATACCTCAAAAGGTGGAATATTTAAATTTAAAAAACTGTGGAGCTTTGTCTTACTAGGTTCTATTTTATTATTAGCAGGTTGTGATGCCGTATTGCTAAATCCAAAAGGTGCGATTGCCGCCGAACAAAAAGACTTATTGATTCTTTCTGTGCTATTGATGCTAATAGTCGTAATCCCCGTCTTTATTTTAACCTTTGTGTTTGCTTGGAAATACAGGAAAGGAAATAAAGAAGCAAAATACACCCCTAATTGGGGGCATAGTACCATTCTTGAAATAATCTGGTGGGTGGTGCCTTGTATTATTATCGGAATTTTAGCGTATTTGGTTTGGGTAACTTCGCATAGCCTAGATCCTTATAAGCCGATTGTGGTGAAAGAAAAATCTGTCGCGATGCATGTATTAGACACAAAGGATCAAAAACATAAACATATCCAGGTGATGGCAAAAGATTTGGATGTGAAGCCTGTTGTGATTCAAGTGGTTGCTTTGGATTGGAAGTGGCTCTTTATTTATCCTGAATATAATATTGCTACGGTGAATTACATTGAGTTTCCAGCACACGTTCCTTTGAGTTTTAGAATCACGTCGGATGCGCCAATGAACTCCTTTATT
>CAXBFV010000220.1:0-3030 GCA_963974985.1 uncultured Gammaproteobacteria bacterium
CAGGAAAATTTATGGCCCAATGAAACCTTCATGCAAAAGATAATCTCTATTCAATCTCATGTTGCTGAAGGCTACGCGGGAAACAAAGCGGCTGTTTTTCCACTGCAGCGCCTTGGCATTGATGTAACGGTTATGAATACTGTTCAGTTTTCTAACCATACGGGACATGCCCATTATTTAGGGCAAACCTTTGCAGCCAAGCATATTGATGATCTTTTTGAAGGCCTTGCGCTCAACAACAAACTCAATAGTCATCAAGCGCTCATCACAGGATATCTTGGGCAGTTAGAAATTGGCCAATGTATTATCAAACAACTTATTAATATACGACAAACACATCCTGATTTTATTTATTGCTGCGATACTGTTTTTGGTGATTATGCCACAGGCACTTATGCCTCAAAGGAAATGCCTGCATTTTTTAGAAATGAAATACTGCCTTATGCAGACATTATCACACCAAATCAATACGAATTAGAAATTCTTACCGATCAGAAAATTACCGATATCAAATCTGCTCTGAAAGCATGTCAGCACGCTAGAGAGATGGGTCCAAAAATTGTTCTTTTAACCAGCTTCTCAGAACCCAACTCATCAAAAATAGGTATGTTCCTCAGCACAAAAAAAGAAAGCTGGCTTATTGAATCTCCCAAACATAAGCTAAGGCCAACTGTAGGCGGTACAGGTGATATTTCCAGTGCAATTTTCTTAGCCCATTATTTAAATCAAATGCCCCTTTTTCAGGTATTAACACAAACATTTAATAGCCTGTACGGCTTAATTAAAAAAACAGCGGATCTTAATAAAGAAGAACTCGCATTAATAGAAGCCCAAGAAGAGATTGTCTTCCCCACCTCAAACTTCAAAGCCATTAGGATTAAATAAATGTTATTAGAAAAATATGACACACTCATTTTTGATTTAGACAATACACTTTATCAGCAATCTTCAAACTTCTTCTTGGAAATTGAAAAGAAGATGAATGAATTTCTACAGCTAAAACTTAACTTACCCATCCAGGAAGCGGCGGAATTAAGACACGAATACTATCATGCTCATAAAACCACATTAAATGGTCTTATTAAACATCATCCGCAGATCTGTCCTCATGAGTTTTTAGACTACGTTCACGATGTACCTTTACAGCAACTGCAAGCCGATAAGGGACTACATGCCAAATTATCCTCGCTTCAACATCAAAAAATAATTTTCACAAATGGTTCTGTAAAACATGCTGAAAGGATTTTAAAACGTTTAGAAATCCAAGATATGTTTGATGGGATTGTGGCTATTGATAATATGGACTTTATTCCAAAGCCTCATGACCGAACCTATGAAATATTGTGTGAACGACATAACATTCAACCCAATAAAAGTCTCTATTTTGAAGATCTTTCTGAGAATTTATTGCCCGCAGCAAAACTTGGCATGACAACCGTTCTCATTGAAAACACATGCCCAAAAGCCATGAAACATGCAGATCATAAAGATATCCACTATAGAACAAATTCTGTCAGCGAGTTTTTAAGCCTTTATTCGCCAGATTAATTTTTAAATGTTAATGAGGCCAAGTGAATCATTATTTTAACTGGATCAAACATCCTCATTACTTTAAAATATTACCCATTGTCATTTTCCCTAAAGTAAGACTATGAGCATCACCAAAGAAACTGTTCAGCATATCGCTAAACTTTCCTCCCTCGCTATCTCAGATGAACAAGCAACCAATATGCAAACAGACATGAATCGCATTCTTGAGCTAGTTGAAAGCATTGAGAACGTAGACACTTCTAATGTTTCAGCATTAGCCCACCCTTATAATATTTCTCAACATCTTCGCGCAGATGAAGTGACTGAAATAAATCGTAGAGATGACTTCTCTAAACTCACTAATTTTTATGAATCCGGCCACTATCTTGTGCCAAAAGTAATTGATTAAAAAAAGGCTAAGGAAACTATTATGCATCAAGAATCTATTAAGTCCTTACGTCAAAAATTGGACAATAAAGAAATTTCAGCAGCGGAATTAACCTCGCACTTTCAAAAACGAATTGAAACCTTTAACCCTTCTCTTAATGCTGTGGTAACAACTACGTTTGAGCAAGCCAATCAATCAGCAAAACAAGCAGATCAAATCATTGCAAGCGGCAAACAAAATTTGCTTACTGGAATTCCGATCTTACACAAAGATATTTTTTGCACCAAAGACATCAAGACCAGCTGTGGCTCTAAAATGCTGGATAATTTTATTTCACCTTACGATGCTACCGTTGTCGAGAACTGTGCCAATGAAGGCGTGGTGATGCTTGGAAAACTTAACATGGATGAGTTTGCCATGGGGTCCTCCAATGAGAATAGTTATTACGGCGGTGTTAAGAACCCTTGGAAACTTGACCATATCCCTGGTGGCTCATCAGGTGGCTCAGCTGCAGCTATTGCCGCAGGTTTGGCGCCCCTTGCAACAGGTACGGATACCGGCGGCTCTATTCGCCAACCAGCTGCCTATTGTGGTATTACAGGACTAAAACCTACTTATGGTCGAGTATCTCGTTTTGGTATGGTGGCTTTTGCTTCTTCCTTGGATCAAGGAGGTCCAATGGCGCGCGCTGCTGAAGATTGCGCTTACCTGATGCAGGCCATGCAAGGCTATGACTTGAAAGATTCCACCTCTGTCAATCACCCTAAAGAAGATTATTTGGCGCAGCTTGATAAGCCTTTAGCAGGTTTAAAGATTGGTTTGCCAAAAGAATATTTCACAGCTGATTTAGATTCAGAAATGGCGGCACTCATTGAGCAAGCTAAAAAAGTTTATGAATCTATGGGTGCTACTTTTAAAGAAATAAGCTTACAAAACAGCGCACATGCCATGCCTGCTTATTACATCATCGCACCCGCTGAAGCATCTGCCAATCTTTCTCGTTACGACGGTGTTCGTTATGGTCATCGTTGTGAAAACCCAGTAGACCTTCAAGACCTTTATACCCGCTCTCGTGCTGAAGGTTTTGGGGATGAAGTTAAACGCCGCATTAT
>CAXBFV010000221.1:0-3013 GCA_963974985.1 uncultured Gammaproteobacteria bacterium
CCACAGATATCAAATTATTTTTAACGCCTCTTTGCGTCACGCCATAATCTGAAAATGCAGAAAACATTTCAGGGAACAGCGTAATGATACTAAAATTAAGACTTGTCATTTCACGCCCCTTCTCTATAAATAATCTGTTTCCCAATCAACCAAAATTTTATTTTGGTCATTATCTACATCTAAAATATAGTGCTCTATAAAAGGTATAAGGGTTTCTTCTTTTGCTTCATTTTGAATAACCAAAACATCATTGGCACCCGTTTCCATCACATGGGAAACCATGCCAAAACATACACCTGACTTATTTTTAACGGACATGCCTTCTAAATCAGTCCAGTAGTATTCATCTTCATCAGGCGTCGGAAGATTTTTTCTAGGTACGCCAATTTTAGCATTCACATAAGTGCTTGCCATTTCTGGACTATCAACACCTGATAGTTTTATTAAAATTTTAGTGCCCAAGCGATAAACTTCTTCATTTTTTAATTCAGACCAGTTTTTTGCAGACGACGTTTTGATCCACCACTGAGAATAAGAAAAGGGGCTTTCTATCGATTCAGACAACACATAAAGTTTTATGTCACCTTGAAGACCATAAGTAGCCCCTAATTTTGCAATCACCACCATTTTTTCAGATGATGCTTCAAAAACAGACAAACTACTCATGCTTTATAAAAATAAATATTGAAAATTATTTTTTTGTATCAGTATCAGCTTTTGCTTTTGGCTCAGCTTTTGCTTTTGGCTCAGCTTTTGCTTTTGGCTCAGCTTTTGCTTTGCGTTCTCCTTTAACTAAGCTTTCAACACGATCAGACATTTGCGCACCTGTCGCCACCCAATGATCAACACGATCAAGGTCAAGTCTTAGTTTCTCTTCTTGTCCTTTTGAGACAGGGTTAAAAAAACCAACCTTTTCGATAAAACGACCATCACGTGGGTTACGACTATCTGTCACAACAATATTATAAAACGGACGCTTCTTGGCTCCTGCACGTGACATACGAATAACTACCATACTTTTCTCCAATGTTGTTTTTTTAAGCTTTATATAAACTTTGTAGCGCGGAGATTATACGCACTTTCTAAGGCTAAAGAAAACCATTTTTTAAAAAGTCATGGAAAATATTTAAAGTTTGCAATGTTCTTACATACTCATTAAAGAAAAATTAATAGATGATTTCATTACTCATACCTGTCCTTACAAAAACAAGTCGTCTACAATCAGCACAAATATTTTGTTAATAAAAGACCCATTGGAAGCACTAACGTGAATAAACAAACCATTTTACTTATTGATGATGAAGCGGGCATTAGAGAATCACTTAAGACTTTTCTAGAGCGTTATTTATTTGATGTAATAGAAGCTGAGAGTGGTGAAGAAGCCATTGCTTCAGTTCAAAATAATAAAGTTGACCTTATTCTTTTAGATATGATGCTCCCAGACATGTATGGCATTGAAGTCTGTAAAAAAATACGTGAGACACTTCCCGACACCCCTATTATATTCTTGACGGCTGTAACCGATGCTACAGAAACCGTATTAGGTTTTGAGGCCGGAGCTGATGACTATATTGAAAAACCCTTTAATCCACATGTTTTATTAGCGCGCGTTAAAACAAAACTTAAAGATAAAGCAATCGACATGGCATCTGATAAAATCGATAAAATTAATGATCTAGATATAGAAAACTATACTTGCATACAATTTGGAAAATGGTCTTATTACACACGGAAATCCATGGTGACTCATCCTGATCACCAAGAGATTTATCTTACAGATAAAGAAAACACCCTATTAAGGTTATTACTTTCTGATCCAAGTAGCACTTTTAAGCGCGAGGAAATAGCAAAATATCTTAATCTTGCAATCCATGCAGATATTGCCCGAGATGTTAATATACATGTACATCGACTCAGAAACAAACTCACACAAGGCCATAACTCGGCATCCCCCATTAAAGCTGTACGCTCTCATGGCTATACACTAGACTCATACCTCACTTATGCTTATGACGGCAAAGAAGTTTCTTGCTTATAACCATCTTTACTTAGGATCTGTTGATATTTTATTGAAAAATACTTTTGGCTCTCTTCCCGATATATTTCCACCCTATAGTTATTTCTTTGGGTAAGAGTTCCATATTAAATAATGCATAGCAAATGATTAGGCCTGATATGAAAGCTAACATAAAGGCGCTTGCAAATAATACATTGTCCATCGTTTCAGCTCTAAATGATGGAAGCATTGGAATAAATACCTGCCCTATCGAATTGCAAAATAAATAAATGCAGACCGCGATGGGTACAAAAATAGATAATAAACTCCCTTTAAAGCTAATAAGCGTATAATAGTTAATCAACATTAAAGTCCCAGACCCGGCAAAAAGCATAAACACAAAAAGCACCCTCATTGTTAAACTACCAGAATTTATTGAGAGCCCTAAAACAATTAATATCGAAATAATGAATGAAAATATTTGTACAACATATAATGCATAATTATTCTGAACATACGTTAAAAAAACTGTGAATATTATAATGAATAGCAGCATACTCGGTAAAAATATAAGCTGCGCAACATCTTGCATATCCGAAGCGAACAACCACCCATTAGAAAAAGACTGATGCACATACCAACCCCAAACAAGCACACAAAATATCAAAGATTGAAAAGCTAATAATGAGATCAATATTAGCTTAGATTTAATCACGGAAAAATCTTTTACCATTAGAACTGCCTGCCCTTCACTCTCATCCTTCATGAAAGCCTGCTCAATAATACTAAGCATGAATAGAATCACTATACACAGACAGCCATACAAAAAGAGAAAACTGGTATTCTCCATAGAAACCAGGACTGCGTGACCATAAGGGGAAAAGAAGTTATAAACAATATAATAGCTTAATAAAAAAGCACCGGTCGCTACCCCAATCACGCGCGCGCTATAAACCGAACGATAAAGCGAAACGTGCCAGTCAGACATCAAATAACCCAATGCTAAGCCAAATAACG
>CAXBFV010000222.1:0-3001 GCA_963974985.1 uncultured Gammaproteobacteria bacterium
CTTTACAGCAGCAGGCTGAAATTGGTATGAGTTATGGCGCACCTTGCGCTCATGAAATTAAACTTGCTGAAATGATTAATCACATTATGCCAAGCATTGAAATGATTCGATTTGTGAGCTCTGGTACCGAAGCCACAATGAGCGCCATCCGTCTTGCCCGGGCTTATACCAAATGCGATAAAATCATTAAATTTAAAGGTTGTTATCATGGGCATGCTGATCATCTTTTGGTTGAAGCAGGTTCTGGTGCATTAACCCTTGGTGTGCCGACCTCTCCTGGTGTTCCTAAAGATACTGCAAAACATACCTTAACCGCTGATTTTAATGATATTGCAAGTGTTGAGAAACTTTTTGAAGCTAATCCTGAAGAAATTTCCTGTGTCATTATTGAACCTATTGCCGGCAATATGAATCTTATTTTTCCTAAAGATGATTTTTTACAAAAAGTACAAGCCTTATGTAAGAAGCATGGCGCACTATTTATCATGGATGAAGTAATGACCGGCTTTCGTGTGGGGCTAAAAGGTGTACAAGGCCTTTATGATCTGAATCCAGATCTCACCACACTTGGGAAAGTAATTGGTGGAGGCATGCCTGTTGGCGCTTTTGGCGGCAAAAAAGAGATTATGCAAATGATCGCACCAGCGGGTCCTGTTTATCAAGCGGGTACATTATCAGGGAACCCACTTGCTATGGTTGCAGGCATTAAAACCCTTGAGAAAATTCAACAACCCGGCTTTTATGATCAACTTTCAGAAAAAACTTTACGTCTTGTTTCAGGACTTAATAATACCGCCAAAGAAGCAAACTACCCTTTTTATGCCCTTTCAGTGGGCAGCATGTTTGGGTTATTTTTTACGGACAAGAAAGAGATCACTTCCTTTGATGAAGTGCAGCAGTGCGATATTGAGCAGTTTATTTTATTTTTTAATCACATGCTTAAAAATGGCATCTACTTAGCGCCTTCAGCCTATGAAGCAGGTTTTATGTCTATTGCTCACACCAACGAAGATATTGATCAAACAATTAATTTGGCCAAAGCGTTTTTTAATCAATAAAATGATTATTGGGATAACCCTACGGCTCCTGCAATCTTGCCTTTATCTAAGCCTTCCTCTTTAAAACTATCTGCTACTAATTTTTCTATGACTTTAAACATTGCTTCGGGACTTCCCGCCTTTGCAACACTGGTAAGATATTTACCATCGACCACAAGTGTTGGCACGCCGGTAATACCCACTTTCTTAATTAAAGCAGCATCCTTTCGTAATTGTTGCGCCACACCAAAAGAATTATAAGCCACATCAAATTTAGCTTTAGAAACACCCTGCTTCTTAAAAAATTCCTGCAGAGCATCTTCAGTATAAAGTTTCTCTTTATCCACATGAATGGCACTAAAAATTTTAGGGGTTAATGTTTTTTCATTTCCTAATGACTCCGCAACATAATAAGCTTTTGCCGTCACTTCCCAAGGACCCGAACCAAAACTCACGGGAATTTTAACTAATTTAATACCCTTATGTGACTTTATCCATTTTTCTAATTGTGGCTCTAAATGATCGCAGTGAGAACACCCATAACTGAAGAACTCATAAATGGTATGGCTATCTGAAGCACCACCAAATTTCTCAAATGCCGCCTGCTGTGGCTTTGATAATTCCGTATAGCCCTTTTCTGCTGCATTCGCTGAAAATGATGTCAACGCAAAAACCAACCCGACAACTAGTGTCGCCATTGTTTTTATAAAGCTTGATTTAACTAATTTCATACCCATTACTCCTTTAACATTGTTAAAAATCTACCTTATCAGTTATAGTGACGACCTACTAAATTTGCAACCACAGTTAATATGCTATGAACTATCAACATGCAACTTTTTTAAAAAGTGCCGCTAAGATTGATCAAGTCCCTGAAGACAGCCTCATTGAAGTCGCTTTTGCAGGACGCTCAAATGCAGGGAAATCAAGTGCGCTTAACGTGCTCACCAACCAAAAAGCATTGGCACGTACCAGTAAGCAGCCAGGCCGCACACAGCTTTTAAATTATTTTGCTCTGGATAATTGCAATTATTTAGTTGATCTACCAGGCTATGGTTATGCAAAAGTACCCCTTGCCGTAAAGTTAAATTGGCAGAAAACACTTGAAATGTATCTTACCACCCGTGCGCCACTTAAAGGAATTGTGCTGCTGGTTGATTCTCGACATCCTTTAAAAGATTTCGATAATATGATGATTGATTTTGCAGTCCAGCAAGGTTTACACCTTCACATATTGCTCACTAAAGCTGATAAGCTTAGCAACAACCAAAAGAACAACGCCAAGTTTACGGTTCAGAAAACACTAAAAACACAAGATTCCGAACTCCTCTCAGTCCAGCTTTTTTCATCTTTGACCAAAGACGGGTTATCTGAACTTCAAAGTAAACTTGATGAATGGTTTGATGGTAATGTCGAAACTTTATAGCTGAACAAATATACTTCATTAACAATAAAGTCTTGCCCACTCTATACTCTCATCCATATAATACGGCATCTAATCAGAAAAGATTAGATGCGATGCTATAAGAATCTTTTTAGGTCAAGGTCAGAAATTAAAAATTTAAAGGCACATAGTTGCTTCCATGTAACTTGAAATTTTTAATTAATAACAAAGGGATAGAAGGATTATTAAACACCAATAGCCCCGATGGCTCAGCTGGATAGCGCGGTCCCCTC
This sequence comes from uncultured Gammaproteobacteria bacterium, assembly GCA_963974985.1. Classification (GTDB taxonomy): domain Bacteria; phylum Pseudomonadota; class Gammaproteobacteria; order Francisellales; family Francisellaceae; genus CAUZSH01. The sequence goes on from CAXBFV010000222.1 coordinate 2,715, forward strand.
CTAAGGGACAGGTCGGCGGTTCGAATCCGTCTCGGGGCACCACTTTTTATCCTAAAATCATACATATAAGTAAAAGAAACTTACAAAATAAAGATCTCTTCTTGCAAAAATAGTAGCCCCATGGATGCAAACTCTCTCTAATTTTTCACCGCAACACCACCTTCGAAACCACTCGCGCCAGAGACTTGAATATTATTATTCAAAATAAAGCTTATATGCTTAGACTTACAGTCGGTTTGAACCGCTGCTGCGATCATCTTATCTGCGTATAAATTACCATAGGCTTT
>CAXBFV010000223.1:0-2999 GCA_963974985.1 uncultured Gammaproteobacteria bacterium
AAATTTTTTCTGCTGAAACTCGGACTGACTCTAGAGGAATATCAAGCTTACGGGTCCTTGCACTGGTACCCACCACAAACTCAATGCCTTGCAACGCTTCATCCAAGGTGTTGACAATTATTGCCTGATCTAATAATTCATTCGCACCCGAGGCCATTGCTTCACTGACTTCATTAGGTTTTTCCTTAGGGTTTACAAGATAGAGCTCAGCCAAACCCATGGTCAACATCGCGCGTGCGGCCGCGCCTATATTCCCAGGGTGAGAGGTTTCCACCAAAATAATTCGAATATGTTTTAAGCTATTTTTCTCTTCCATATTTAAACTTCAATCTACCTTCGACTTATTAGATAGTGTATCATGTCACACAATTTGAAGCGACTTGACCTAAGATCTAAAAATGCATCCCATGTTAACTATTGCGACCCGAGCAGCGATTAAAGCGGGCGACCTTATCCTTAAAAAAGCTGACCAACTTGAAGATGTTGTGGTCACTAAAAAAGGCAAAAATGATTATGTCACGGATGTCGACCTTCAATCTGAAAAAGAAATTTTTTATCACTTACAAAAAGCATACCCTGATCACGCTTTTCTATCAGAAGAGTCTGGGCTTTCAGGAAATGAAGCAAGTGATTACTTGTGGGTCATTGATCCTCTAGACGGTACTAATAATTTTATTCATGGTGTACCTCACTACTGCATTTCTATTGCTTTACAAATTAGAGGCAAAGTAGAACTAGGGGTTATTTATAATCCAAATCTTAATCAACTCTTCACCGCAAGTCGTGGAGATGGCGCACAGTTAAATGGCAAACGCATTCGAATCAGTGATAAGAAAACATTTTCAGGATGCCTTTTCTCAGCTTCTTTTGGGTGCGACACCAGCACTTTTAAACCGTCATATATTGATGCTTTATCTAGCCTTAAACAAGAAATTTCAGGACTGCGCTATTCAGGCTCTTTAGCTTTGGATCTTGCCTATGCCGCATCAGGTTTCTACGACGCAACGTGGGCTACAAGCAGCAAGCTTTGGGATATTGCGGCAGCCTCTATTATCATTAAAGAAGCTGGTGGATTGGTTTCAGAAATTAATGGCGGCCTTAAGCCCCTTGACTCTGGAAAAATCATTGCGGGGAACCCAAAGCTAGTCAGTAAATTGACGCAAATTTTTGCCCCTCACCTTATATAAAAGAGAACACCGTCATCCCGGACTTGATCCGGGATCCAATTTTTTCAAAGAAAAATCAGCGCTTGCGCTCAAAACACAAACCTCCCAAACCCTATGAAAAATACTCGCGCCATTTCTGCTCAAATTATTCATAATATTCTTCAGAAAAAAACCTCACTCATTCATCTTGAGCAGAGCTTGGAGAGACACGAACTCACCTCAGAAGACAAAGCCTTTATTCAAGCACTCTGCTATGGTGTTTGTCGTTATTATTTTTTACTTCAAGAGGTCTTAAAGCCTCACCTTAAAAAACAGCCCAAGCCGCTTGCCCAATGTCTCTTACTAGTTGGACTGTATCAATTAAAATTCATGGATCAACCTAACTATGCTGTGATTCATGAAACGGTTTCAGCATGCAAGGCCTTAAAAATAGAGTGGGCTAAAGGGTTTCTAAATGCTGTTCTACGTAAGCTCGCGCAAAGTGATGCCATTCAACCTGAAAAATATTTGGCTGAGATAAGATATGCTTTTCCAAATTGGTTGTTTCAACGTGTTCTTAAAACTTATCCAGAAAACTGGCGTGATATTTTAGAAGCTTCAAACCAACAACCTCCTATGTTTATTCGAGTGAATGAAAGTGTTATATCTACTGATGCTTACACCGAGCTATTAGTAGAGGAAGGCATTCAAACCTACAGCACACCGATAGGTAATTGCATTCAACTAATAGAAGCAACTTCAGTAACTGAATTACCCAACTTTGATAAAGGCTGGTGCTCTGTGCAAGATTATTCCGCACAATTTGCAGCACATATTTTAGCGCCTCTAGCAAAAGAGCGCGTATTAGATGCTTGTGCGGCTCCGGGCGGTAAAACGATTGCACTACTAGAGCAAAACTCTAACATTCAGGTTACGGCAATTGATAATAACCCAAAACGCTTAGATAAAATAAAAGAAAATATTGCGCGTGTCTTTCCAGAAACAACCCGCTTATCGCTTATTTGTGCCGAAGCTCAGGCGCTTGATACTTGGTATGAAAACACACCCTTTGATGCAATACTACTTGATGCACCCTGCTCTGCTACAGGCGTCATCCGTCGCCACCCAGATATCAAACTACTCCGCACTGAAGCAGAAGTAGAGCACATTATTGAAGTTCAAAAAACGCTCCTAGAAAATCTCTGGAAGACACTCAAGCCCAATGGTTATTTACTGTATGTCACCTGCTCTCTTTTACCTGAAGAAAACCATCAGCAGGTTACCCATTTTTTAAGTGCGCACTCTGATGCACAAGAAAAGCCAATTGAAATTTTAAATGAGCATAAAAACAGTAATGGACCTGGCTATCAGCTATTCCCTGATTTAGGCGATAGCTTTTATTATTGTTTGTTGCAAAAACACTCCTAACAATCATACACTAAAGCTATACTTTTCAAATCATATTTAAATTATGCTCATCCTAAATATCCTCGCCATTATTTTTGCCATCATATCCGTCATCGGCATCATCACTTTCATTAAAGCCTGCTTTAAGGTCAAAGTTATGCAAGCAGGTAGTCTTTTCATCTCTACCTCTATTTTTACATTATTAGCGGTTTCATTATTTTTGATCGCCTTCAATCTTAAGACTTATTTTGCCCTCACCCATGAACAAACCATTGGCACTATTTCCTTTGTTAAAATTAAACCTCAGCATTATCAAGCAAACCTATCCCTCAGTAATGGCAAAGCATATAGCTACCTTATTGATGGTGATCAATGGATGCTTTCTTCACAGGTTTTAAAATGGAAGTCTATTGCTAATTTTATAGGTCTACACACCCTTTACCGTTT
>CAXBFV010000224.1:0-2994 GCA_963974985.1 uncultured Gammaproteobacteria bacterium
CAAGCAGCCCACAGAGTTAAAACAACACCTAATACACTCTATATCCTTTGGTCAGGTGCCAATGATGCAGCTCAAGCCTACCAAAAAAATGGCTTTAAAAAAGGTTTATTTACTGCTTTAGAAACGACCCTTCCTGATGAACAAATCACAAATATTAAAAAATTAGTAAATGATGGCGCTAAAAATATTGTGATCTTTAATCAATTTAATTTGGTATACACACCTGAGTTTATAGAAAAACTGGGCCTAGACAAACTTTCTCCAGAGCTTAGATACATTGCTTCTTCACTCGCCAACTTCCTGCCTCAAATTTATAACAATGCACTCAAGAAAAAATTGGTCGCATATCAGGTAGCTCACACAAATGTGAACTTATACTTATACGACGTAAACAAAGTAATTCAAAATGCAGCCTCTGAAAATAAAAACTTCCAAGATACGATTGGCGAACGCTGTGAAGACTCGTCCTCTGTTTATCAATCCGCTTTCTTTCAAGCAAGCTATAAAAATTGTGCTGGCTATTTATTCTGGAACAACGCACATCCTGCCACCCCAATGCAGCAGTTAATTGCTTATAATCTCATGCATAATCAAAATACGGTAAAGCCTGTTTCTGAGCTTTCTCTTTCAACCACAAAAACCCCAATACTTTCAGAAGGTGACCTGGAATTCTTAAAAAACAAAGCACCCAAAGCTTATCAACTTTTTCAAGCCATCATGGAATTGACCCACCCCTAGTTTTTGGGATACTTTCCAACCTAGAAAAAGGAGATAAAAGTGGCTTTCAACAACCAGATCAAATTTTAAAGGCTAGTTGAAGATGACGTAAATTGCGGTAACTGGTGTTTTCTGCCCTATAAATCACCTATCCGCTTCTGCAATCGTTTTACAGAAACGGTTTCAACAGTTTTAAGGCCTTGCGCATACCAGGAAATCCAGAGCTCTTTCATCAGCCATTTGATATCAACCAAATCAACCTGTTGTGGAGACAAATTCTTTTGTTCTATTTTTTGAGCCAATTTATGTTTCAATGCTTCCAGCTCACAAACATACTCACGATCTTGATTCAATGCTCTAGATGCTTTTTCTAAACGAAAAGCTAAGGCTTCTAAATAAAATGGAATCCGTGCCCACCATTGTTGTGATGTGGCCTGAATAAATCCTGAATATACCAAACTTTCTAGCTCACCACGAACAGACTGATATAATTCGATTAAATCCAAGGGTACCGATTTTTTAGATAGTTTTTTATGTAATGCCTGAAAACCCTCCATGATTACAAGCAATTGTTTTGCCATCTGTTCAGCTGTTAAAATAATTCCCCCTCTTCCTGCCTCCAGCAATGTTATAAAACTTGCTTCATCTTGTGGAAGATTCCCCACATCTAATTTAAATACTGCTTGATAAGCGCCTGCTAAAAAATCAGCTTGCCAGGCTTCTTTTGTCGCTACTTTTGCAAAGAGTAGAGAAAGCTTAGTATTCTCTGGCAGGTTATTTCGCAATCCCTTCACGATTTGTGGGGTTTGCAACATCAAGAGTCTTAAAATTCCTTTGGCCGACAGACTATCTGCTTCAAGACGAGTTGATACTGCTTTCAATTCCACAGAGTCGCCTCGGTCTAGCAGGCAAGGATACATTGTCATTGCTAAGCCATATTGCTTAACCTTAATCGAGGCTTCTAATTTCCCAAAATCCCAACTTAAAATATCAGGCTTTCCAAAAGCTACTTGAGTATCCATTTTTTGATGTATCTTACCGGCTAAGCGACGTCGGATCTCAATTAAATCTCGACCTTCCGCTAAAGTTTTCTTCTTTTCATCAATGATACGATAGTTCATACACAGATGTGGCTCGAGTTCTGTTTCTGCCCAGACACTTTCATCAAACCGTATGCCCGTAATACGCATTAACTGCGGTATTAAAACGCCATAAAAATTTTGTGACCGATCAAACTTAATAGATTCCATCGCAGCCTTTGCATAATGTGGCACGGGCACACAAGCCTTGCGAATAGTTTTAGGTAAGGCCCGCATCAAGGCAATAACCTTTTCCTCTAGCATCCCGGGCACCAACCACGCCATTGCTTCTATAGAGAGCTGATCTAAAAGCACCGAAGGCACTTCAATGGTCATACCATCATCTTTGGCACCGGGTTCAAAGTGATAAGATAAAGGGTAACTTAAGTCATTCAGCGTCAGATGGTCTGGGTAGGCCGTATCTGTGACCGCCTCTGCTTCATGCTGCATGACCTCCTCTTTTTTAAAAAATAATTCTTGGGTTTCTTTTTTAGACAAGGTTTTCAGCCATCGATTAAAGGTGGCGCCATTGCAGACCTCTGCAGGCACCAACTGTTCGTAATAACTAAACAACGTTTCATCATCTACCAAGACATCGCGCTTTCTAGACTTATGCTCTAACTCCTCGACATCCTCCAACAACATCAAATTATATTGATAGAACTCTGCATTGGATTGAAATTCTCCATAGACCAAGGCGTGACGAATAAAAATTTCTCGTGATAGAACTGGATCAATCGTCGCATAACCTACATCACGTTTTGGCACAATATCCAAGCCGTATAAGCTCACCCGCATCGCCGCCATCACATTGGCGTTTTTCTTACTCCAATAAGGTTCTGAATAGTGTTTTTTCACCAAATGATCGGCAATTTTCTCCAACCATTCAGGTGAAATTCTTGCCACAGAACGCGCATAGAGTTTGGTGGTTTCTACCAACTCCGAGGTGATCAGCCATTTGGGTGCTACTTTGAATTGCGAAGAGCCTGGGAAAATATAGAATTTAATGCCCCGCGCGCCCAAATATTCTTTAAATTCATGGTTAAAACCAATATAACTTAAAAGCCCTGTGGCCAGTGATTTATGTAGATTCTCATAGGTAGCCGGCTCTTGGTTTAAACACCATTTCAGTCCTCCCACCTGCTCTTTGAGTTGACGATAAATATCTCGCCATTCGCGCATTTTCATCACGGATAGA
>CAXBFV010000225.1:0-2993 GCA_963974985.1 uncultured Gammaproteobacteria bacterium
AGGCTTTACGGCAGGTTCTTCATCGTCAAAGGGTTCCCAGGAAATATTAGCCATGTGATATTTTTCATGAATTATTTTAAGGAAATTTTACCACAGTTATTTGGATTTGTGTATGGGTTAAATTAGTGTGGAGCGGGGTGCTAAAAAGTCACCCCGGTCTCAAACCCAACAACCCAAGCACTAGCAGGTGGTGTAGTAGTCTTTGCAAGTGTAGCACTTCCTCCAAAGGGGTGAATCATGAGCTGTAAGTCAGGCTGTACAAAAAACCAGGGGTTAACTTGAATCTTATAGGTGAGTTCTATAAGCGTTTCAGCACCAAAGGATGCGCCATTATTGTTAATATTATCAGTTCCAAATCGGCCATATGAAACCCCTAAAGCAAGCTGGTCAAGTGGTCTTGAAGTAAGCAGCCCTTGGTATACCAATCCTGCATTGACAAAAAGGGGCATATAGCTGGTATCCCAATGATTAAATATTTCAATATTAGTAAAGGCTTTTAGCCAGCGCGTTGAGCCACTTGGGCCATCACGATAAAGCATTTGTTCTAGATTAAGAAAGTATCCCGCATCAGTGGATCCGGCACTTGTATTTTTAGCAGTATAATACATCATCCCAGCGGTGTAGCTTCCCGTATATCCCGTATCATATTGCCCTTGATTTAATAGGTAAGTTAATGAGCCAATGAGTTGAACACCTTGGTTATTATCAAAACTTAGATTGGTGCCATGATAGTGGTTTAAGGCAACATCTTGATTTGTATTATAAACGCCAAATTTGGCAACCAGGTAGTCTGTTGGCTTACCACCAACTAGTGCGCCCCATTGTGCATTAGGATAAGCCGAATAAGGGACATTAAAAAATACGCCAACAGGGTTTCCACAAAAGGAATTATTTACAAAGGTACAAAAAAGAGGGGAGTTTAAAAAATCATTACCCGCATCTAAACGCCCAAATTTAATCCAAGCCTTTTTATCAAGAAAACTTTGTTTTAAGTAAAACTCATTCACTCGGAAATTTTGACCACCATAGGATTGCGAGGCAGTAAATTGGTTTTTAGTATGCTCGGCACTTAAGTTATTACCACCACGCTGTACAAAGTCAGTGAAAAAATCTGTGTCTTCAAGTGCTTTGATTTTGAATAACTTTCCAAAATCAACAGCAAGACTCAGGCCGGCAGAAAAATTTTGTGCAACGCCTCGACTTTCGCCTCCTGTGGGATTCCCTAAGAAAGCAAAGGTTACTGAACCGTTAATCGCTACTCCATGATCTGCAAGGCTCTGACGTGCACCACCCCAGTTCCCTGTTGCATAAGGGCCATTCCACCAATCTGATAATGGCGCTGCAGGTGTAGAGGTTTTTGCGGGTTTATGAATGGGGTCAGGGCGTTGAAAGCGAACTTCTTTTGAGGCAAAACTCTGCGAGCATAGTAAAGCGGTGCTAAGGGCTGTTATGATTAAGGGGGTTTTAAGCATAAGCTCTATCTGATAATAAATTAATTATGTTAAAGGCTAGACTAATAATGTGTAATTACAAATGCACTATAGGTAGTCATACCAATTCCGATCTATCCAATCTATTATTTGAGAATAGAAATTTTTTTACTGGACCAAGAATGGGTTTAGAAATTGATGATAATTATCAAACACTATATCAACGACTAAATGAGCATAGTTTAGATGGGGATCCGTTAGATATTGCATGGTATCGTTTTAAGCTTTGTGCTGATTCTGGCCTGTTGTTACATTGTGTGCCTTCAGAGTTTGGCGGGCATGAAGATAGTTTTTTAAGTATGTGCTCAGCTTTTGAGTCCTTGGGTTTTCACGTCAGAGACCCGGGGTTGATTGTTTCGATCCATGCCCATCTTTGGGGCTGTGTTTTCCCAATCATGATGTATGGGACGGAGGAGCAGAAGCAAAAGTACTTACCGGGTCTTTTAAATGGTGAAACTTTAGGTGCTTATGCATTTAGTGAGCCCCAGTCTTGGACAAAAGCCGTTGAGATGAAAGCGACAGCCGTCTTGGATGAGAAAAATAAAAAGCAGTATGTTTTAAATGCCCATAAACGTTTTATTGTAAACACGCCTATTTCTCAGTTACAACTTGTCTACGCCTGTGTGGATGGGATGGTTACCGCTTTTATCCTTGATGAAAGTGATGAAGGCGTTGAGCTTATGGATATGGTGGCAACCGAAGGGTTTATCACGGCTTCGATGGGTGATCTGATGGTCACCGATTGTCGTTTGGATGCTTCACGGATCTTGGGAGAGATTGGGGAAGGTAAAGAGATGATTCGTTTCACACGTGAAATGGAACGTGTTTTTATGTTTGCGGGTCTTGTCGGCGTTTTGAAATGGCAGTTAGAAGAGATTTCAGTTTATGTGAAATCTAAAAAAATGAGTCAACAGAGTTTAGCTAAATTCCAAACGGTTGATCATAAGATTTCTGAAATGCGCGTGCGCTTGGATACGATGCGTTTGTGGGTGAATCATTGTGCAACTTTAAAAGACAATCAAGAGCAAATTACGCTGCCTAGTGCCGAAGCCAAAATTTATTGTAGTGAATCGTATTTAAAGTCCACACTAGAAGCGATGGAGTTAGTAGGTGCGATTGGTTTGGCATCAGATGATTTCTTGATTCAATCAATTTTAGATGCCATGGCTTCGAAGTTTATTTCAGGCTCGGTGCCTTATCAAAAAGATATTATTGCTAAGCATCTAGGGCTAGGTTAAAAATTATGGCAATTGGAAAATTATATGTGGTGGCGACACCGATTGGAAATTTGAAGGATATTACCTTACGGGCTTTAGAAATTTTAAAAACAGTTGATTTGGTATTGGCTGAAGACACACGTGAAACCAAAAAGCTTTTAGAGGCCCATAGTCTTCAACAAAAAATTATTTCTTGTCATGAGCATAATGAAGAGAGTCGCGTTGAAGAAGTAGTGAGTCGATTAGAAGCAGGGGAATCCATTGCTTTAGTCAGTGATGCGGGCAC
>CAXBFV010000226.1:0-2990 GCA_963974985.1 uncultured Gammaproteobacteria bacterium
TGGGTTTGCGGAGAATGGGGCGATTATTCATTATCGCGTGACCCCTGAAAGTAGTAAGCAAATTGACGACTCAAATTTATATCTTCTGGATTCGGGCGGTCAATATTTAGAAGGTACGACGGACACTACCCGCACAATCCATCTAGGCACGCCCACAGCGGAACAAATTAAGCATTATACATTGGTGTTGAAAGGGCATCTTGCACTGGCAAGACAGCAGTTTACCCATGGCACGACAGGTGAGCATTTAGATGTTTTGGCACGTTCTGCAATATGGAATGAAGGGTTGAATTACCGACATGGTACGGGGCATGGTGTGGGCAGTTTTTTGTGTGTACATGAAGGGCCGCAAAAAATTTCACAAGCGAGTACGGGTGTTGGTCTGTTACCGGGGATGATTTTAAGTAATGAGCCTGGATTATATATTGATGGGAAGCATGGCATCCGCATTGAGAATTTATGTCTGATTAAAAACGCTGAAAATAAAGAAGCAATTAATTCAGACTTTGGCCCTTTCTATGTCTTTGAGGATTTAACACTCATCCCTTATTGTCGAAAGCTTATTGATGTTGGCGCTTTATCTGAAGTGGAAAAAAATCAGATTCAAGTATACAACGATAGAATCAGGAATGAAGTTCGTCCTCGTTTAGACAAGGAAGAGCAAGTTTGGCTGGATGCCGCATTGGTGTTTTAATTCGCAGAATTAATGCCAAGGAACTAGACTTATTATTATTGATGTTTTTCAAAGGCGCTTCAGTTGTCTACACGTTCCAATGCTTTTAGAAAAGAAATCCTAAACGGTGAGACTCTTATTAAAGAAGGAGAGGTGGGCGAATCTGCTTATCTGATTGAGTCGGGTCATTTTGAAATATTAATTGGTAAAGGAAAAACATCCTCTCGAATTAATACTGCGGGCCCGGGCACGATTATCGGAGAAATGGCGTTAATTGATGATTTGCCAAGAACAGCAACTGTCCGCGCCATAACAGATTGTGTGGTGATAGAAGTTAATCGTGCTGAATTTTCAAGGCGCTTACATGATGTGGATGCCGTGCTTGAAATGATTATGAAAGTTATTTTAAAGCGTTATCGAGAGACGCTGAGTCTTCTTAAGCCCGCGGGCTATAAAAACCCACCGGCTAGAAAAGTTGCAGTGGTTGAAAAAGAAGATATCGCTGCTTTAGATGCTTTTGATGAAATAATGAAAATAACCGATATTAAAAATGCCTTAAAGAATGATGAGTTTATTTTATACTTTCAGCCGATTGTTTGTGCGAAGAGTGAGAAAATTGCAGGGTTTGAAGCATTAATGCGTTGGCAACACCCTGAAAAGGGACTGCTATTTCCAGACAGCTTTATTATGTTGGCGGAAACTTCAGAGCTTATTTCAGAGATGACGCTTTTTGCCTTGGATTATGTTTGTAAAGCGATGCAAACCTTTAAGCAAAAAATGAATAAAAAATATATCGTCCCTGAAGATGATTTTTTTGTCAGTGTAAATTTTTCGGTTAAAGATCTTTCGGATGAAACCTTATTTGACAAAATCAATGAAACGCTTAAGAAATATGACGTAAAACCAGGTCAAATACATTTTGAGGTGGTAGAGAGCTTATTGATGGAAGAGCCTGAAAAAGCTAAAGAAACATTAACTAAGTGTCAAGAATTGGGGCTGCATATTTCCATTGATGATTTTGGAACAGGTTATTCGTCCTTAAGTTACTTGCATTCTTTTCCTTTTAATTTACTCAAAATTGATAAAAGTTTTGTCTCAAAAATGCTGCATGATGAGAGTAGTTTGGTATTGGTGAAAGCCATTATTACTTTGGCGAAAAGCTTAAATATGGAAATCATTGCTGAAGGCGTCGAATATGTTGAAGAGTTGATGATGTTGAAGCAACATGAAGTCGACTTTATTCAAGGGTATTGTTATGCCAAGCCTGTTCCATTTGAAACAGCCTGTGAGTATCTCTCATCAGGTTTGCCATTAAGCTAATTCATAATGGAAATCAAAAAACGAATATTTCCAATTATTTTAGGACTATTTCTAACCTTTATATGCGCTTATTTTATTCTGTCTTCTAATTCGAGCATTCAGTATTTTGTGCATCGACTGAATGTTATGACTTATGATTATCAGGCATCACATATTATACCGAGGCAAAATAAAAAAGAGGCTGAGGTCGTGATTGTTGATATTGATGAGAAAAGTTTAGGAGAGATGGGGCATTGGCCTTGGCCAAGAGCCGTGCTTGCTAAGCTGATTCGTAATACTTACAAGCAAGGTGCAGTGGTGGTGGGTTTAGACATTCTATTTCCAGAGCCTGAAAGAAGCGCAGAGGGAGATAAGCAATTAGCAAAAGCGATTGCAAAAGGTGATACGGTATTAAGTTTTGTGCTTTTTTCTCAAAAAAGGGACAAGGAAGGTTTTCTACCTAAGCCTTTGGAAGGTTTAAACCAAAGTCTTGCAGTCAATAATTCCATTGCAAAGATGCATGGTTATTTAGCAGACATTCCTATTTTACAGAAAACGGAGGCTTCATCAGGGTTCATTAGTTACTTTAGAGACAATGATGGCGTAAGTCGGAAAGTGCCTTTAATCCTGTCTTATCGAGATAAGATTTATCCATCCTTTGCTTTGTCAGTTGCTAAAACTTACTTACTTGAAGATCGCTTAGAGACCCGTTTTGAAGAGATAAGCAATCAGAATATTTTAACCTCTGTTGTCTTAGGGCAGGAGCATATTGCAACGGATCCTAAAGGACAGGTTTTTATTCCACTTACGGATCATACTAAAAAAATTCAGTTTTTATCTGCAGCAGATGTGATAGAAGGCAGGGTGCAGAAAGGTGTGTTTCAACATAAAATTGTGTTGGTGGGGACATCTGCTATTGGGCTTGCCGATTTACGGGCAACACCTATTCATGTGGCATTACCTGGGGTTCAAATTCAAGCAAGTTTAGTGCAGGGCATTATCAATCAAAACCTGCCTT
>CAXBFV010000227.1:0-2980 GCA_963974985.1 uncultured Gammaproteobacteria bacterium
GTTATTATCAAGGTATTCGTCTTACTTTTGAGAATGATTTCTTTGATGATGAAGTTCAGAATGCCTGGATAGAAATTTCGAATGTAAGCCTGGATAATATGGAGCTTGAAAGGGTGCTTAGACAGTTTCACCTTAATCTTTTACCTTTGATGAATTATCAAGTGAATTATGCATGTCCTATTCGTCTAGATGGTTCAGAAGAAAATTATCCTTTAATCTCGGAGAGGGGTGCGCACCTGTCACTTTTAAAACTTAGGTCTGTGCGAGTGCTTAAACAAGATGGTCAAAGTAATCTTGTTGCAACTCGTGAGATGAGCCATCAGGATGAAATTTCTTATGAGCTTGTTCGCCCTTCAGATGAAAGTAATCATAAGCAGTGTCAATTATATTTATATGACGTGGCTTATGGTGAAGATACGGTGCTGAATATTGAAGCATCTTGGTATGATAAACGCAGGACAATTGGAAAGCTGTCTGGATTCTCCTTTACCAGCAAACCTGTGGAAAGTATTGTCATGCAACAATATGATTTTTTAGAGGCATCTGATGATATCGAATTAGATATGGAGGCAATGCATAAAATGCAGAGTTTATCCTATCGTAAAAAATTAACTGGCGCTGATTTAAAACTCATTGCTGGCTTGGTTTCAATTACGGGCAAGACAAAAGAACGGGTGAAATATTTACTGGAGTTTTGTGAGAAGCATTCGCATGAAATTTATTATGAGAGTGATCTCAAAATACGAGCTATTACAACACATCCACTTTTGAACGAGTATTTAAATACCGTTTTGAGATTATTGGTGCAGTACCATAGGCAGTTGGTAGGGTAGTGACGAGTTTTTAACTCTTAAAGATTTTTCAGATTAAGAGCAAATTTAGATGGTGAGAAGTAAGACTATGAGAAATTAAACTGTTACATACAAGACACCCTTCAGAAATTATTTTATGAAATACTGTTGTTGCATAAAAAAATCAAACTGAGGGAAATATGAAAAAAGGGTTATTAATTTTTATTCCAATGCTTGTGCTAATTTCTTTAATTTTGGCGTGGGCTTCTTATTCAATGCATGAAAATAGAACATCCTATGTTCCAGAGCATAAGGTTGTGGTTAAGAAGGCATTACAACAAGATCAAGGTCTCCCTTCGGTCTCTGCGCTTCAGTCGCATACTCTGCTGAGTGTTCAAACTATTTTAAAAGTATATAAAGAGGCCGAGTCTGGAAATGCTGATGCACAAGCAGCACTTGCAACAGGTTATATAACAGGAAGTATTGGTAATTTGCCAAATTATAAAGAGGCATTGTATTGGCTTAAAAAATCAGCCGCTCAAAATAATGGGCTGGCATTTTTTACATTATTTGATTTGTACTATAAAGGTGCCGGGGTTAAACAAAATATACCATTAGCTATCGAATACGCAAAAAAAGCGATTCCTTTAATGGAGGAAGCTATTAAGACACATCCCAATAAATATAATCTTTATTATTGGCGCTTAGCTCGGGCTAATTTTTGGGGAATTAAAGGGGTTGTGAAGCAGAATTTCAAAAAGGCATTTGAATACTATCATCATGCTGCTTTGCAAGGTGATTATCACTCAATGCTAAGTATTGTCTTTATGTATCGTCATGGGTTAGGGACAGAAAAAAATAACAAAGAAGCGTTTAAGTGGTCCAAGTATCTTGCTGAAAATGGTTTGTCAGTAGCAGCGTATCGTACAGGATTAGATTATCTACATGGTAAAGGCATAAAGGCCAATAGAGAAATGGCAATTAAGTGGCTGAACAAATCAGCGTTAGACGGCTTCTACCCTGCCATGACAGAAATTTCAAAGATTGCGGACAGTGGTAATAAAACGATATTAGGGAAAAATTTTCCTAGTTGGGGGTCGGCATATAAGCAATTGGAGTTGAGAGTAAACAAAGATAGAATTTATGAGTCTGCTGCTATTCATTTATAATAGTGTATTTATCTATTTTTAATTCTGACTTTCTCGCTCGAGTTGCGGGGCATTTCAAAGTAAAAATAAAACTGTTACACATCAGTAATTATTGAGAAACGTTTTGTTTCTATAATCAGCAACAAATAAAATCATTGAGGGTGGCAGTAATGACTGAGTGTATCGCTATTTCAAAGCTAGATATAAAAATAAGAAGTATCTTAAGAGGGTATTATGACCATTCTTATATCGGTTTAAATCTCAACAAAGAGCGGGCTCGACTTTTGGAGTTTGCTTTATTGGGGACGGAAAGTGCCAGTAAAAAAAGAAGTATTGTTTTAAATGAAATAGCTATATTGACTGCAAATGAGATCATTGAACGTGCTCAGCAGAAGTCTAAAGAATTAATGTTAGAAGGTGACATAGCTTGGTGTGGGTCAGCTTGTTCGGTTATAAAAAATGGATTTAAAGTTTCACGGTATTTTACTGTTTTAGAGGTGATTTTGAAGACTCTAAACTTAACGGAGAACCTAACAGAATGTCTTTGATCAAAGAAGTGGTAAGTCCTTTAGTGAGGCAAGACCTGGGTGTAGAGTCTGCAAGGTGTTATAAAATTACATATAGTGCGGGATGTTTTTATTACGTAAAGCGAGCAGGTTTTCCTGTGATGCCCTCAAGCTCTCCAGTGCTTGGTGTTTCCTATAAAGAGGTTTCATTTCCCAGTATGAGTTATACGTCAGCACTAAATGTAGTGACTAGGTTTTCTACAAAGCAAGCGGTTATTGGATTTTTTAGAACGAGCTTACAGTCTGTAAACCTTGATCTCTGTGATTTTTTAGAAGGTGAAATCACAGGAGCTGTTGATCGTGATAGCATTCGACAAGTAATTCAGGAGATAAATAACCTTGGAACACATCTAGAAAGGCATATGAGTCTTTCAATCCGTAATTCGAGATTAGATCCAGATTTAAAAGCGACCTTAATAAATGCTTTGTTGTGCTATATGACTTTCATTTAAGAAAACTGTTACACAAGAGAAAT
>CAXBFV010000228.1:0-2966 GCA_963974985.1 uncultured Gammaproteobacteria bacterium
TATTAAGTTTGGACGAAGCCATTCAAAAACGTGATTTTTTAAATCAAGAATTGCTAGAAGTTCAAGATAAAGCAGCATTGGTTTTCTTTGAAGTGTCGCCTGAAAGTGTGGCAAAAGTGGTATCAGACTGGACCGGTATTCCATTGGGGAATGTTCTGAAAGATGAGTCTAAAAATCTCTTAGTTCTCGAAGAAACGCTTAATAAACGAATTAAAGGTCAAGGACATGCGATTCACCAAATTGCCCAACATTTAAAATTAGCGAAGACGGGACTCAAAACACCGAATCAGCCTATGGGCGTATTTTTATTGGTGGGACCTAGTGGCGTCGGTAAAACAGAAACGGCGCTCACGATTGCGGATACTTTATTTGGCGGCGAGTCTTCAGTTGTGACCATTAACATGAGCGAGTTTCAAGAAAGGCATAGCATTAGCCGTTTAATTGGTTCGCCGCCTGGATATGTGGGTTATGGCGAGGGTGGTGTCTTGACTGAAGCCGTGCGCCAACGTCCTTATAGTGTGGTGTTATTGGATGAGGTGGAAAAGGCTTCTTTAGATGTGTTAAATTTATTTTATCAGGTGTTTGATAAAGGTTCATTAACAGATGGTGAAGGCAAAGAAATTGACTTTAGCAATACGGTTATTTTTCTTACCAGTAATTTAGCCACGCAAGAAATTACAAATTTGACGACAAGTAATCCAGATATTTCAGGAGAAGAGGTGGCGGCAGAAATTAAACCTATATTAAATCAATGGTTTAAGCCGGCATTATTAGCGCGGACAACTGTAGCCCCATATTATATTCTGCCTGAATCAGCATTGAGTGAGATTGTGGCATTAAAGTTAGCAAAGTTTAGTCAACAATTGTGGGGACAAAACAAAGTGAAGCTTACTTACAGTGAAGATGTTTATCAAAATGTGGCGTCTCGTTGCAAAGAAGTTGAAACGGGTGCACGTAATGTGGATATGATTTTAAAGCTTAATGTTATGCCAAAATTATCAGAAATATTGCTGACTTCTTTTTGTGAAGAAAGAAAGATAGCCGAAATTAATATCTGTGTAGAGCCTCTAAATCAGGAATTTGATTACCAGGTGACTGAAATGGAAAAGGAGGAGGGTTAATGAATGAAGATAATATTGACGGCGCTAAAGGCACTGTAATCCCTGAAGAAAAGATGGGATCTAAAAAAGCAGTTCCTAAAAAGCCAACTACAAAAAAGGTGGCGGGCACAACAAAAAAAGTTGCAACCGCAAAGATAATGCCTGTGACGAAAAACCCTGCAAAAGCGACGGCTGTCAAAAAGAAAACGGTTGCTAAAAAAACCACAACAACTAAAGATACCTTTGCTACAAAGAAAGTAGCAGCATCTAAAGCAGTTAAAAAGCCAGCTGCGATGAAAAAGAAAACTGCCGCGGCAATCAAACCAAAAGCGGATAGTTTTGATATGCAGGCGATGTTAAAAGAAGAGGGTCCTCAAATACCAGAAAAAAGTCAGAAGATAAAAGAAGAGTCTGTATCGGTTAATCCAGTAAAAGACATACCAAAAAAAATAAACCAGCGTTTTGATGATGAGACCATATCAGGATCAACAGTTTGTGATTTTGGCTTGACAGAAGCGGACCGCGCGCAAGCTGAGAAAATGGAGCAAGCCCATACGGTTTTGAATAATCGTTTTCTTTTAGAGGATATTATTGGTGTGGGTGGCATGGGTGTGGTCTATCGTGCGGTTGATTTAGTGCGTCAAAAGGTGCAGAAGAAAGACTGTTATGTGGCAATTAAAGTATTGAGTAAGGAAGTTAAAAAACACAAGCAAGCTTTATTGGCGTTACAACGAGAGGCTTATAAAGAACAACAGCTCTCTCATCCAAATGTGCTCAAGGTCTTTGATTTTAATCATGATGGTGAAATAGTTTATAAGGTAATGGAATTAATTAACGGCCAACATCTAAAAGCTTGGTCAAAAGCTCAGTTTGTTAATCCGGAGTCGCTGTCCGATGACGACAAGCACCTTCAGAAAGTTATTCAAATTATTCATTATGCAGCAAGAGGGCTTGAATATGTCCACCGTCAAGGGATTGTGCATTCAGATCTTAAACCCTCTAATATATTTTTAACAGAAGCTGACGAAGTTAAAATTTTTGATTTTGGTATTGCGCGGACTATTAAAACGACAGCGTTTACTCGAGATCAGGATGAATCTATTTTTGATCCATCTACCTTTGCGGCCTTTACGCCTAAGTATGCAAGTTTTGAAATGCTGACAGGTGGGGCGCCAGATCAATCTGATGACGTTTATGCGCTAGGGTGTATTTTATATGAAATGTTGGTTGGTGAGCACCCTTATGAAGGTAAAAATGCCAAAGATGTAGCGGAAGGTGGTATTACCTATAAAGAAATAGCAAAACTGCCAAATTATCTGCAAACCCTGCTAAAAGGGATGCTTGAGATTAAACGCTTAGATCGTATAGGGTCTATGTCGGAAGTGATGAAGATTTTGGAAATGAAGGGCGAGATGCTTCAAACGCAACTCGTTAAAAAGAAAAAAGTTATTGGGCCAAAGCCGCCACTTTTAAGAAAAAGTTCTTTTATTATTCCTCTCTGTGTCTGTTTAGGATTTTTAAACCTTGCATTTATATATAGTGTATTTTCACCAAAATCCATGCAAATATTAAGTGCGCAAACTTTTTTGCCCACTTGTCAGTCATTGTTGGCAAACTCAAACAGTATGAATGATCAGCAGTGTATGTTGACCTTAACAGAAGGCAGTAAGGTATTTAAGTCTGAGATGAAAGGGGTGTCTGGGGCTTTTGGGAGCTACTTTATAATGACTTCCCCTCTGGTAAATCAACAGTTGTCATTTTTTGGTGTGAGTTTAACTTCTGCACAACAAAGTGAATCTGATGGGCTGTATCATTTTACAGCTGCCTCATTGCCTATGTTTTATGTCCGCTTAGCATCCATGGAGG
>CAXBFV010000229.1:0-2966 GCA_963974985.1 uncultured Gammaproteobacteria bacterium
ATGATTTATAGCATGAAAGGGTTTAAAGAATTGTTTGGGAGCGCTTCAGACCCAATTGTGAAAGTGAGATCTTTTGGATTAGATTTATTTAATAAAATGCCGCTGGCAAAACGTTTGATTATTAAAAATGCCATGGGGCTTTAGTTATCTGGATTGATGGGAGTATTTAATGCGTAAAATTGGTTTTATTATATTTTTAGCAGCGCTTGCGGCGCTTGCACCTTTTTCGACAGATATATATTTGTCCTCAATGCCGTTAATTATGCACGCGTTTTCAACATCTATTCCAGAGATGCAATTAACCCTATCACTCTTTTTTATTGGGTATGCTTTTGCTCAATTATTTTGGGGTCCGATATCAGATAGGTATGGCAGAAAGCCGGTGCTTTTCATTGGTGTGATAATCTTTTTATTGAGCTCATTAGGGTGTGCCTTGAGTCACTCCATTGGACAGTTAATTGCTCTGCGTATTCTTCAAGCCATTGGGGCTTGTTCAGGTATTGTGATGGTGATGTCAATCGTCAAAGACACTTTTCCAGAACCAAAAGAAATGTCAAAAGTATTAAGTATTGCTATGGGGGTGATGATTTTAGCACCCATGGTTGCACCTATTTTGGGAGGTTACTTGCTTGTTAGTATTAATTGGCAGGCGAATTTCTATTTTCTTTTTGGCTTTGGGGTATTGGTTTTAATTGGTACCTGTTTCATCTCTGAGAGCTATCCTCAGAAAGTCAGACGACCTCTTGCGCTTAGCCAACTTTTTGGTGCTTACTTAACGCAAGCAAAAAAACCAGCATTTCTATATGCGGCACTTGCGGCAGCAACAAGCTTTTCAACAATGTTTGCTTTTATTTCAGCATCGCCTTTTGTCTATATTAAAATTTATCATGTTCAGCCAGAGAATTTTGGATACTATTTTGCAATTAATGCGACGTCTTTATTGCTGGGCACTTTTTCAGTTTCTTGGTTAAAAAGAAAGCTTTCTGATATTCAAATTGCCTATCTTGGGGGTGCTTTTTCACTACTAGGCGCATTCATAATGTTCGTCATGCTGTTTCTTTTTGCAGGTTCTATATGGAGTGTGGTTATTCCAGCGTGTATTGCGACCTATGGTGTTGGCATGCTTTTTTCTGAGACAGTGGCGCATGCGCTAAAGTATGTGGTTGCCTATACCGGTCTTGCGTCTTCTGTGCTTGGCACGATTAGATTTTCAATGGCTGCGGTAGTGTCTTACTGTATAGGGCTAATGATACATGAATCAGCTGTGCCATTAGCCATTACAATGTTTGTTTTAAGTGGATTGACATTAATTTTCATGTCATTGCATTTCAAAGTGAGTAAAAAGGAAATATAAATGAAATCTTCAGAATTTGATTATGATTTGCCGGAATCTTTGATTGCAAGCTTCCCTTTGGAAAAAAGGGATCATAGCCGGTTACTGGTTTTAGAACGTGAAACAGGGAATTTGTCTGATAAAGTTTTTACGGATATGGTGGATTACATTAATCAAGGAGATTTGTTAATTTTTAATGACAGCCGTGTGATGGCGGCAAGACTTTTTGGGCAGAAAGAATCAGGTGGAAAAATTGAGCTTTTAATTGAAAGAGTAATTTCATCGACTGAAATTAAGGCCCATATGCGTGCCAGTCGTTCGCCTAAAATTGGTACAAGTATTGAAGTTTCAGGCCACAGGTTTGAGATATTAGATAAGCAGGGGAGCCTCTATAGTTTTAAATTACAAACTGGGAATATTTGGGAAATTATGGATGCTCATGGGCATATTCCTTTGCCGCCTTATATGAAACGCGAAGATGAGTTATCAGACAGAGATCGTTACCAAACTGTTTATAGTCGTATGTTAGGATCTGTGGCGGCACCCACAGCTGGATTACATTTCACAGAAGAATTGATGAAGAAAGCGGAAAATAAGGGTGTTGAGATTGATTATGTAACGTTGCATGTGGGGTCGGGAACCTTTCAGCCAGTCCAGGTTGAGGACGTAAATTCACACCAAATGCACAGTGAATATATCGAGGTCAGTGCGGAGCTTTGTGAAAAAATAAAACAAACTAAAGCAAAGGGTAAAAAGGTAATTGCAGTAGGTACCACAACGGTGCGTTCTTTGGAGACTGCAGCTTTGTCTGGTTTAATCGAACCTTTTACTGGGGAAAGTGATATATTTTTATATCCTGGGAAATCCTTTAATGTAGTGGATGCAATGATTACTAATTTTCATTTGCCGCGCTCAACACTTATTATGTTGGTCAGCGCCTTTGCTTCAAAGTCTCAAATTTTAAATACTTATAAACATGCCGTGGCTAATCAATATCGATTTTTTAGTTATGGTGATGCTATGATGATCCTATGAGTCTTTTTATATAGCTATTTATCTTATGCGTAAAATATTTACTTTTATCCTGGCGGGGGTCTCTTCTATCTCATTATTTGCAATGGATGCGGTGCCCGGGCCGAAGGTGCTCTCAGGCGGTAATGTTTCTCTACCCTTAGGTCAGCAGATCAGTGAGACAGTTCCGAGAAAAGCGATTGAAATGCCGGCATTTGCACCTGAGCCACAAATTCAAATGAATAGTTTCCCGGCAGAAATTAATAAACTGAATAAAGACATTGAAGATTTTGTTAAGAAAATGACGCCGGAAGCTAAATCTTTAAATAGTGCGGATTTAAGTCAGATTTATCTAACCTATAAAAATGCTCAGCAAGTTAACGTGTTGCTTAAGGAGCAAGATAAAGTTCTGACCACTTTGAACTCTATTGATGGCAATATGAAAGTGCTTATTAAGCAAAATAATATGTTACTGAAATTTTTAATGGAACAGGCAGAACAAACGAAGCGTGAGAAGTTGAATAATAGTTTTATTCAGGTTCAACAACATTAAGTAGAAATGTGTTGAAAAATGGTGGGTCGTGGGCGACTTGAACGCCCGACCAATTGGTTAAAAGCCAAC
>CAXBFV010000230.1:0-2957 GCA_963974985.1 uncultured Gammaproteobacteria bacterium
AGACAATTCTACGCATTTATTACTATCTGTCAACGCATAATTTCAAGTTTTTTAATTTATTTTGACTCGCCCATGCATCCAAAAAATCTCACTCATATACCATGTTCCTTAATCTTATGCTAAATTTTATTAATGATCTTTATTTTTACTCATATCAACACGGAGTCCTACTACAAATGAATAATCAATTTTATAACCACCTCACTTCAGAGATTGAAAAAATAAAAGAAGCCGGAACTTATAAATCTGAAAGAACAATCATTTCACCCCAGAGCTCAAAGATAACTCTGGAAGACGGCTCTAATGTATTAAACTTTTGTGCCAACAATTATCTTGGTCTTGCGGACAACCCTGAATTAATTCAAACCGCTAAGAATGCACTAGATACTTACGGGTATGGCGTTTCATCTGTTCGCTTTATTTGCGGCACCCAAAAAATACACAAAGAATTAGAGCAGTCCGTATCAAATTACCTACAAATGGATGACACCATTGCTTTCCCATCATGCTTTGATGCCAATGGTGGACTATTTGAATCCGTACTTACCGCAGAAGATGCCATTATCAGCGATCAACTTAACCACGCCAGCATCATTGATGGTGTTCGGCTTTGTAAAGCAAAGCGTTTTCGTTATGCAAACAATAACATGGAAGACTTAGAAGCTAAATTAAAAGAAGCCGATGCGGCAGGCGTTCGATTTAAAATGATTGCAACTGACGGAGTCTTCTCAATGGACGGCATCATTGCAAATCTTAAAGGGGTATGCGATCTCGCTGATAAATATAATGCAATCGTAATGGTGGATGATTCCCACGCCTCTGGTTTTATTGGAGAAAAAGGACGGGGTACGCCAACTTACTGCGGTGTTGCAGATCGCGTTGATATTATCACCAGCACCCTAGGAAAAGCTTTAGGCGGCGCATCTGGCGGATTTGTTTCTGCTCGCGGACCAGTTGCTGAAATACTTAAGCAGAAAGCACGACCGTACTTATTTTCAAATGCTCTGGCCCCAGCAATTGCCGCCACCTCAATCAAAGCAATTGAGCTGGCAGAAAAAGCAGATGGTAGACGCCAATTACTTGAACGTAACCAAAAACACTTTCGGAAAGCCATGAGCGATGCTGGCTTTGATTTAATCCCTGGAGACCATCCAATCATACCTGTCATGCTTCATGAAGAGAAAAAAGCGGCTGAGATGGCAGAAAAACTACTCAAGCATGGCATTTATGTAGTTGCCTTCTCTTTCCCTGTTGTCCCTAAAGGCTTTGCTCGAATCAGAACGCAAATGTCTGCCGCGCACACACCAGAGCAAATTAACAAAACAGTCAATGCATTCATTAGTGTCGGCAAAGAAATGGGCATAATTTAACACATCACAAACAAGGGTTTTAAAAATGAAAGCACTCTCTAAATTAATAGCTGAACGTGGTTTATGGATGACAGAATTACCTATGCCAACCATCGGCCATAATGACGTTCTTATCAAAATCCAAAAAACAGCCATATGCGGTACCGATCTTCATATTTATAATTGGGATGAATGGGCGCAACAAACTATTCCAGTCCCTATGGCCGTCGGTCATGAATTCATTGGTAAAATACAAGCTGTCGGCTCCGGCGTTAAAGAATTTAAAGTTGGAGATCGAGTTTCAGGAGAAGGTCATATTGTTTGCGGCTTTTGTCGAAATTGCCGCGCAGGAAAAAAACATCTTTGTCGCAACACTGTAGGTGTAGGAGTCAATCGTCAAGGTGCTTTTGCAGAACTACTTTCTTTACCTGCCTCAAATACTTTTAAAGTTCCCGATTATATTGATGACAATATTGCCAGTATTTTTGATCCTTTTGGAAATGCTGTACACACCGCACTCTCCTTTGATCTCATTGGTGAGGATGTTTTAATTACTGGCGCAGGCCCGATTGGCATTATGGCTGTCGCGATTGCACGCCATGTTGGTGCCAGAAGAATTATTATTACCGATATAAATGAACACCGCCTGCAAATGGCTAAAGATCTTGGCGCCAATATAGCCCTAAATGTTCGAGACTGCCCCACAGCAGAGGCCCAAGCTGAAAAACTTCGCGAAGCAATGGAGTCTTGCGGAATGACTGAAGGTTTTGATATTGGGATGGAAATGTCAGGACACCCAAGTGCTATTAATGCCATGATCAACACTATGAATAATGGCGGTAAAATTTCAATACTCGGCATCACCGGCAAAGACCCATCCATACCATGGAATACAATTGTTTTTAATGGCATAACTTTAAAAGGCATTTATGGTCGAGAAATTTATGAGACATGGTATAAGATGGTTAGTATGGTAGGCAGCGGATTAGATATTTCATCTATTATCACGCATGAATTTCATGTTGACGATTTTGAGAAAGGTTTTGATCTAATGAATTCCGGCCAATGCGGAAAAGTTATTCTTAACTGGGAGTAACTTTTCCCCTTTCAGGGACTGCTGCAATCTAATTCCTTCACAGCATGGAAATGGTAAGTCTTGATAATTTGATTACTCGCACTGCCGGCAATGAAAAATCAACCTCAATACCTAGCCCTTCACGGTTAAAATCATCAATGACATTGAATAGTCTTATGGAGTTACCATTGGACAACTGGTCATGCATAAAATCCATAGACCAGCATTGGTTAATTTTTTCAGGAACAGCTAAGGTATCAGGCTTTTCACGCTTTAACCTTCTCTTTGGTTTAATTCTTAAATTCAATTCAAGCTCCCTATAAATGCGATATACGCGCTTATGGTTCCATTTGTAGCCTTTCACATTCCGAAAATAGAGAAAGCATAAACCAAACCCCCAATTACGATTGTTCTCTGTCAGACGCAATAGCCAGTCCGCTATAACCTTATTGTCTGAACAGAGTTTGGCTGTATATCTGTAATACCAATTGTAGTATAAAATAAGGTGTTGGTCTATACTCGAAAGCATCTCT
>CAXBFV010000231.1:0-2950 GCA_963974985.1 uncultured Gammaproteobacteria bacterium
CGGCAGGAAAATGGATGCTTTAATTGAAACAGCGCGCTCTAAAGATCAAGACTTCATCCAACAAGATGATAATGTTTCAGAGCCTTCTAGCGCTGAAGACAAGCCTAAAGATAAAAGAGAAAGGTTGCGTTAATTTTTACATCTTTGTTGTAAATAAAAATAAACCTGATACTTTCTCCAATCATATTATATTTTATAAAGACTCAAATGATTTCAGATATTGAAGAACAAACATTTACTGAGACACTTAATTTTGATGATTTTCATTCCAATGATGATCTTTCTGAAAATGAAACTCCAAAAATAGATGCTAATTTAATTATTATGCTTAAGACCTGTTTTGATACCGCCACAGAGCTCACCAAAACTATTTGTCAAACCGATCGAAACATCCAAACAAAAGAGCAAGTTTTACAGGCTTTTAAAGACTCTATTAGCACTATTAACGAAATCACAGAATCCATAAATTAATTCTATCACTTAGAATATACTGATAGATAAAAACTATCACTGCCATATAAATTATATATTGTACATTTCTTTGGAATCTAAATATCATAACCCCCATTAAAGACAATCAACCTACCAAGGAACATCAAAAATGTTAAAAAATAGTGAAGGTCAAACCATCCCACAAGTTTCATTTCCTACCATGCAAAATGGTCAATGGAAAAATATTACAAGCAATGATTTATTTGCCAATAAAACCGTTATCCTTTTTGCATTACCCGGCGCATTCACACCAACCTGCTCTTCAGCACATGTACCAAGATATAGCGAACTCTTCCCTGTTTTCAAAAAAAATGGCGTTGATGAAATCATCTGTCTATCAGTTAATGATACTTTTGTGATGAACGCTTGGAAGAAAGACCAAAAAGCCGAGAATATTACATTCTTGCCTGATGGTAATGGTGAATTTTCAGAAAAAATGGGATTACTCGTAAACAAAGAAAACATAGGCTTTGGCAAACGTTCATGGCGCTATTCCATGCTCGTTAAAAACGGCGTGATTGAAAAAATGTTTATTGAAGCAGATGTTGATGGCGACCCCTTTGATGTTTCTGATGCCAACACAATGTTGGATTACATCAATCCTAATGCTGAGCTTCCAAAAGAAGTGACGATCATCACAAAGCCTGGCTGCCCTCATTGCACGAATGCGAAGAAGCTTCTAACTGAGAAAGGTTTAAGCTTTGAAGAGATAACCTTAGGTGAACATGCAACAACACGCAGCCTTCGCGCCATCACCGCTCAATCAACTGTCCCTCAAATTTATATTGATGGTCAGCATATTGGCGGCAACGATGATCTTATTCATTACTTGGGCTAACTAGATAAATATACTATGTCTTGTCGTATTGGGTGCGGTGCTTGCTGCATTGCAATTTCTATCAGCTCGCCCATCCCTGGAATGCCTCATGGCAAACCTGCAGGAGAACGCTGCATCCAACTTGATGAACAGAATAAATGCAAACTTTTTGGTCATCAAACACGCCCTAAAGTTTGCCATGACTTTAAATTCGATCCTATAGTCTGTGGCAACAAAGATGAAGATGCTTTTAAGAACCTAAAAAAATTAGAAGAAAATACCATTTAAAAATTTCAGCTTAAGGTGTCAAAATGAATAAAAA
The DNA here is from genome assembly GCA_963974985.1 of uncultured Gammaproteobacteria bacterium. Classification (GTDB taxonomy): domain Bacteria; phylum Pseudomonadota; class Gammaproteobacteria; order Francisellales; family Francisellaceae; genus CAUZSH01. The sequence goes on from CAXBFV010000231.1 coordinate 1,632, forward strand.
TAATATTTTACTGGGGGTTTCCTTAACCCTTATTAGCGCCTTAACTTATGCTATTTTAACAGCCCTCATCAAAGTCACCGGCACCGATATTAAAACGCCGGTCATGATTTTCATACAGGTGCTTATTTGCTGGATATTATTTTTACCTGTCGCTTTTCTTAATAAGCAACAATCCTTTCAAAAAATCATAAAGTCTGAATATAAAGGCCTGCACTTTTTCAGAACTATTTTCAGCCTAGGCATTAGTTATTTTCTTTTCTCTGCTATTCAATATATTCCCTTAGTAGATGGTGTTTTATTAGCGAACACCGCGCCACTCATTGTGCCATTTATCGCCCTAATTTTCATGGGTCAGCGTTTAAATCATAAACTATGGATACCACTTATCATCGGGTTTGTCGGTATCATTTTAATCTTAAAGCCCACCTCAGGCGTTTTCCACTTGGCCTCTCTTTTAGCACTCGGTGCGGGTGCTTGTATGGCATCCTCTATGCTATTAGTCCGAAAAACCGCATCGAAAGACAGCAGTCTCACCAGCATCTTTTACTACTTCTCATTTGGTGTTATCTTATCCGGCCTTGCCTCCATTCCATTTTGGAGCGCCATGAGTTCACATACCCTACTATTACTGATCGGTCTTGGTGTACTGTTTTTTATAGTACAAATCGCACTGACCTATGCACTCGAATATGCTGAAGCTCAAATCGTAAGCTCTCTTTACTACAGCAATATTATTTTTGCCGCCATTATCGCAATTGTATTCTTAGGGTTTAAATTAGATTGGCTAACCATTGCAGGTGTTGTCTTAGCACTTTTAGGCGGAATTTTAACGATTCAGGTTCAAGCCAGAGCAAAAGAAAAACAGAACTGCTGCCCTGTAAAATAATTACAAAACATCAACAAAGGTAAATAGAAAAACAAGAATTTATTTTGTGTATTTAAATGTTAGCCCAGCCACATCCCGGCACACGAATCAATCGTTACCGCTGCTCCCTTCCAGGCCTGACGGAGTTCACAATCTATCATTGCGAGAGGACCGAACTAACGGAATGTATTATTCTATTTTTTAGAATGGGATGCAAGTGCTTTTCAATGATAAAGGCCTCTTATATCTCACCCAATTGCATTTTTATCCATCGCATACTTCTTAGCCTCTCCAGCATCTACTTGTCCACTTTTAACAAGCTCCACCAAATTCTGATCTAATGTTTGCATTCCGTACTTTTGACCTGTCTGTAAGGAAGAATACATTTGTGCCACTTTGTTTTCGCGAATTAAATTTCGAATAGCCGGCGTGCCTAACATAATCTCATGCGCTG
>CAXBFV010000232.1:0-2945 GCA_963974985.1 uncultured Gammaproteobacteria bacterium
TAGAATCAAAAAAGGGCTTAAGTATTTCTACTTAAACCCTTCTAAGATAATGGCTCCCCGAGACGGATTCGAACCGCCGACCCAATGATTAACAGTCATTTGCTCTACCAGCTGAGCTATCGGGGAAGGAAACCAATTAACTGGGGTGAATTCTAAAGAGGGTGCGCCTTATTGTCAAACGCTTTTTATCTAAAATATTTAGAATTCTATCTTTGTTTAAAGGTTTGACTAAAATTAAAACAAAACCTAAATTCTTTTGTTCATATCGGCAACGCTATGAGAGCTCATGTCAGCGCCAATATCCATACCAAGCTGACGAGAAATGCGACTTCTTGAGAAAATTCCACGTGCCAAACTTTCACCTTGAGTATTGATTTCAAATACGATCAAATGTTGAAGACTGTGTTCATGTAAGAGACGGGCAATATGACCAACACGTGCGTTACTTAAATCCTTATAATCAAAAACAAGAAGCGAAGACGTTGGGGTCATCAGCATATCAATCGTCACTTCTGCAGGGGTGACGGAGTTTTCTTGGGCCGCTGTTGTTTTTTTAATGCCTGCAATATCTAGGCTAGAAATAAAGCCCTGAGTGTGTTCATTGTCATCAACAACGATAAGTCCTTTTACACCCGCGTTTTTCATTTTTTCAAGTGCTTCAGATGCAAGTTTATTTTTAGAAATCATTTCAGGTGGTCTCACATGAAAATCAGTAAAAACTTTAAGTGCTGAAGTATCTAAGTGTACAATTTCAGTGACATTTTCAGGATGATAATAAGAAGTGTCTTTTTTTAAGTGATGTGTGGGAAGTAGGGCGTATTCATTAAACATGGTTTTGACCTTTTTATTAAGTGTAATTACCTATACTGATACTCTATTTTAGTTAGGAAGTCAGGGTTTTGTAAATGGTCTTCTGTAGAGTATTGCAAGTAATAGCATGAACAATAACAGCATGATAACCGGAATCATGCCATAGCGTTGCCAAGGTGTTTGACCCTTAAAGAGTAAAACAGAACCCTTCAGGACCATGGATTTAAATTGTGGGATTTCTTTGATCACCTCACCATGATTGTTGATAATTGCGGTGATGCCATCATTGGTTGCTTGAACCAGATATCGACCATTTTCAATCGCACGCATTTGCGCCATCTGTAAATGTTGCCAAGGGCCTAAAGAGTTGCCAAACCAGGCATCATCACTGATAACAGCCATAAGATTCGAGCGTTTTGATTGAATACGGATTTGATTAGGGTAAGCGCTTTCATAGCAAATAGATAAGGCTACTTTAACGTTGTCCATATGAAGCAAAGGCTGATAGAGCGGGCCGGCGCTAAAATTAGACATGGGGATGTGCATAAATTGTAAAACTGGGCCAATTAATCCTTTAAGTGGCAAATATTCTCCAAAGGGGACTAAGTGATGTTTCAGATACTCTCCATGCCCTTCTCCTAAAACCATGGCGCCATTATAGTAGGTTTTGCCTTCGTCGTGTGTGACAGGCATGCCTGTGATCAGTGCCGCGTGATGTGTGTCGGCAAGCGCATCAACTGACTCAAGATAACTGCCAATCTGTTGCGCAAAAAGAGGCAGGGCATTTTCAGGCCAGAAGATAAGAGAAGACATGTTATTTTTTGTGAGATGGTAATAGGTATTTAGAATGTCTTCTGCGGCATTAGGATTCCATTTCATAAGTTGAGGGACATTGCCTTGAACCAATGTGACAGAAGTTGGTTTGTGTTGGAGAGGGTTTGTCCATGTAATATTATCTAGCAGATAACTTGAATCAAGTATGAGTAGCCCGATCACCAAAACGCATATTTTATGCTTTAATCTTGGGGCGATGAAAACTATTACGAGAAGTGTGCTGAGTAGCGCTGTGATAAGGCTGACAAGATAAACACTGCCGATGGCGGCTAATCCACCAATAAAAGTATTGGTTTGTGTGTAGCCAATATAAAGCCAAGGAAAACCTGTGAAAATCCAACCACGAAGTAGATCAATTAAAACCCAGATGCTTGGAAAAATAACAGCAAGGCGTAAGTATGAGCGGGGTTGGGGTGATCTTTGTAATAATTTTGACGATAAGTAACCCGTTAATGCTGGGAATAAAGAGAGGCCTAATACAAATAAAGCGGTAATAGAGGTACTGACAAAGATATTAGTATTGCCATAGGTGTTAATGGAAACAAAAACCCAGGAAACGCCTAAGCCAAAACTAGAAATACCAAAAATAAATCCGCGCCAAGCAGCACGCTTAGGTGTGCAGGACACCCAACTTGCAAAAAGGCAGGCGAGTGAAATGAAAGCTAGAAAGCTTAAATAGAAAGGGGAGAAGGCAAAGACCAGAAGTCCACCGGCTAAGAATACAATTAGGTCAATTAATTTGGCAGGTAGGCTAGGAAAGTTGGGAATTTTTGGCATTTTATCGCTCTAGTAAATATTCTTGCCCTGAGACAAGTATGGCTTATTCATCAACTCGAACAGAAAGTGTATAAATTCTACGTTTATCTGCTTTTAAAACCGTGAAGATAAAATTATCAAGGGTAATGGTTTCACCTATTTCAGGAAGGTGTTCAATAGACTGTAAAATTAGGCCACCTTTCAGGCACAAAGACTGCTGGACGCAAGGCTTCTTGAATATTTAAGGCGTCATTTGAGTCATTTTCATAAACCAGTTTTAAAACATCTTTTGTATGTAAAATGCCGATAACGTCATCGCGTGCATCATTAAACATTGGGATACGTGTGTGTGATGAAGCAATAATATCAGACATCATATTGTTAAAGGGGGCGTTTGCTACCAATGTGACCATTTGTGAGCGGGGTAACATGATATCTCGAACATTCATGGTGGAGAGGTTAAGTGCACCTGAGATCATCTCTTTAGATTCTTTATCTAAGATTTCATTTTTAGCAGCAGTTTCAATGACTTCTAAAAGCTCTTC
>CAXBFV010000233.1:0-2942 GCA_963974985.1 uncultured Gammaproteobacteria bacterium
TATTTATGGATTTATTCATATATTCAGATCTACATACTCTACCTACAAAATACTCTTACTAGCCTCTTTTGTTTCTGGAGCAACCCATTCATTTTTCAGTGGCATTAACATCACCCCCATTGGCCAAACATTCACGGCCTTAGTGCTCGGTATGCTTATCTTCTCCTTTCAAAGAAAGACCTTTCACGACAAGACATCAAATAATAAAAAGAACAATGGTAAACTCCCTGCAACTAAAAATATAATTTTTATTGCATCCATTCTCATTGCATTTTTTATGGCTGCAAATACATATTTTGCACTCAGCTCCCTACCAAAGTATGAGAGCTCTTTGCTCTATCAAAAAAAATGCCATCATTACATAGGTCCAAATTTTTGGTACCTGGGACAGCTTACTCCAAATAGCTTTTATCCCTCCAAACAGATAAAATGCCCCATTGTTATTCGTTAATAAAAAACCTTTGGAAACTTTCTATGCAATCAACCTATGATGTTTCAAAAAGTTATGACTGGAACTATGAACATGGCCCAGTTTTTACGTCCAAACTTCCCGAACGGAAGACAACCGCACCGATTAAACTTTGGGGACACACCCTTAATTCGCCTTTAGGTGTACCCGCAGGCCCTTTGCTTAATTCAAATTATATCGAACTTTATGGGAAGCTTGGTTTTGATATCCCAGTCTATAAAACAGTGCGAAGCTGCATGCGACAAGTACACCCAGCACCCAACTGCATGTTTGTAGACACAGAGCAGCAGCTCACACCAGAAGACATAGGCAAAACTATCTACGCAAAAGATTCAGAACCCAAAAAAATAGAGCAAATAGCCATTACCAACTCATTTGGCATGCCAAGTAAGCTGCCTGAGATCTGGCAAGCAGATATCGAAAAAGCAAATAAATCTTTATCCTCAGGACAGCTTATGATTGTTTCCTGTGTGGGTACGCCTTCAGAAGAAAGAAGTATCGTTGATGATTATGCTTATTGCACTGAACTGGCGATTGAAGCAGGCGCCAAAGCGATTGAACTCAATTTTTCCTGCCCAAATGTCACCTCAAAAGAAGGCAGTATTTTTCAAGACGTACATTTATCTTCTTCCATTGCAAAAGCTGTTAAAGCAATTTCAAAAGACATCCCTGTTATGATTAAAATGGGATACATCAAGGAAGATGCTCACTTATTAGAAATCATTCAAAAGAACGCACCTTTTGTGGATGGCATTGCCGCTATCAACACCATCTCTATGCAGGCACGTAAAAAAGATGGCTCACAAGCCCTTCCTGGAGAGGGCCGTCTAAACAGCGGTATCTGCGGTGAAATTATTCGCGACATTGGACTTGAGACCATTAGACGCATTGCAAAAATAAAGCAAGCACAAAATTTTGACTTCATACTATGTGGTGTGGGTGGCATTACCCAGGCAGAACATTTCGATCAATATTTGGATGCAGGCGCTGATCTTGCCATGAGCGCCACAGGCGCCATGTGGGACCCTTTACTTGCCAACAAGTGGCATAAAAAGGCTTAAGACTATTTTAAGGTTAAAAAATAAAGTGTTTTATTTCAACACGTTAAAAAATAATATGAAATAACTTTCTATTTAAATTTGCCCTTTTTGAAATTTTTGACATATAGTTATCAATGACATGTTCAACAATAAAAAAACAGGAGAGTAATACTATGAATATTAAAAATCGTCAAAAGGGTTTTACCCTAATTGAGCTTATGATTGTAATCGCTATTATTGGTATTTTAGCCGCTATTGCAATTCCATCGTATATGAACTACACAGTCAGAGCTAAGGCCTCTGAAGGGTTGGCAGCTATGTCAGCATCTAAGCTAGCTGTTTCTGAACGCTACCAAGCAACAGGGACATTCCCTACCTCAAACGAACTTGCTGGGGTAGATAGCGCTTCTGGCACGAATGTTGCAAGCACAGCAATTGGTCCTGGCGGTGTTATCACAGTTACTTTCAATGCCAATGATTCAACATTAGATGGAAAGACTATGACTCTGGAACCTAATGATGCAACAGGCTCTATCACTTGGGCATGCTCAAGCAACCTTGCGGCAAAGTACTTACCAAGTTCTTGCACATCGAGTGTTTAATTAAAAGTTAAAGCTTTTTTACTTAACAAAAGCCCACATAAGTGGGCTTTTTTTTGCCTATAAAAACTCAAATTCACTGACATCCCTGCGTCCCTAAACTAGACTTTAACTACAGAGCATTCATATAAATGACAATTACTATGCCTCAGTTAAAGGGTATTACCGCTTTTATTGCCAATAAAGAACTTGCACCTGCGGACGTCGCGCTTGAGGCACAAGAGCACGCACACGAAGTTCAACAAAATGCGATTAGCTATCTCATTGATAAAGAACATATGGGACAAGAACAATTTGCTCAGGAAGCCTCTACTGCTTTTAATTTAAGACTTTTTGATATTTTATCGCTCTCCATTGAAAATATTCCCAAAGAATACCTTAAAGAAAAATTGATCAGAGAGCATCAAGCACTCCCCATTTTTAGACGTGGTAAAACGTTAACCATAGCATGCTCTGACCCTTTAAATTTAGAGCCTATCAAACAGTTTCGATTTAATACCGGCTTAGAGATCGAGCTCATACTCGCAAGAGATAAAGATTTACGCAATACTATTAATCGCGCACTTCAAGTACAAGCCAGCCAATCTCTAGCAGATTTTGATGATGACTTGGAAGACTTAGATCTAGATATTATTAACGAACAAGCCAAAACAGAAGAAAATGATGATCCTGCCAGTGACGCGCCGGTTGTTAAGTTTGTTAATAAAATCATATTGGATGGCATACAAAAAGGTGCCTCAGACATTCATTTTGAACCCTATGAACATAGTTATCGTGTTAGATTTCGACTAGATGGCGTCATGGAAGAAGTAGCCTCCCCTCCTACGATGCTGG
>CAXBFV010000234.1:0-2933 GCA_963974985.1 uncultured Gammaproteobacteria bacterium
TGTAGGTTTTGATTGGCAAGATAAACGTGATGTATTGGCAAAATTGAAGTCTGAAATTATAGAATTAGAAGAAGCATTTAATCAAGAGGATAGAGAAGCTATCCTTGATGAAGTGGGGGATGTGATGTTTTCCTGTGTGAATTTAATTCGTCATATGAAAGCGGATTCTGAACAAGTTATGCGTGCGGCAAACAGAAAATTTGAAACACGGTTTCGTGATGTCGAAAGAGAGTGTAAAGCGCAAGGAGTGCAAATAGAAAAAGCATCTCCAGAACTATTGGAGTCCATTTGGGAGCTGGTTAAAGTACCCCAACGACGTCATCCCGCTACTTGATCACGGGATCCATTTCTAAACAGGGCCAAATTTCTCATCGCATATTGATAGTTTTCTGTTAAAATTGGGGCTTCAAAATTTCAAGTATTCTTCTGAGAGTTTTATATGTGCGGTGTCGTCGGAATTATCGGTCCAAATAGCGTGAGTCAAAAAATATTTGATGCGTTGACAATGTTGCAGCATCGCGGCCAAGATGCCGCTGGTATTTTGACCTGTGATGGCTATCAAATGTGTTTACGCAAGGGCAAAGGCCTGGCTGTTGAAGTGATTCGCGCACGACATATGCAGCGCTTGCACGGCAATATTGGTATTGGTCATGTGCGTTATCCTACCGCTGGCAGCGATAGTGATGCAGAAGCACAGCCTTTTTATGTGAATGCACCTTATGGGGTTTCACTTATTCATAATGGAAACTTAACTAATTCGAAACAACTTTTTAAGCAACTAATTGCTGACGATCGCAGGCACTTGAATACACGTTCAGATTCTGAAACCTTATTAAATGTTTTGGCTTCTGAATTGGAAAAGCAAAATGTGCCCATTCGAGAATTTTCAGATGAAATATTTTTTAATGCCGTTAAAAAAGTCAATGCTCGTGCAAAGGGTGGTTATGCCGTTGTAGGGGTTATAGCGGGCGCTGGATTATTCGCCTTTAGAGATCCAAATGGGATTCGTCCTTTATGCTGGGGATATTGTGATACTGAGCTGGGGCGTGAGTATATGATCGCTTCAGAAAGTTTGGCATTAGACTGTGAAGGCTATACTGTTATCGGAGACGTGGCGCCTGGAGAAGCAATTTTTATTGACCTTAAAGGGAATGTAAGCCGTAAAATATGTGCTGAGAAAACTTCTTTAACGCCTTGTATCTTTGAATATGTTTATTTAGCGCGCCCTGATTCTGTCATTGATGGCGTGAATGTTTACAGTGCGCGTTTAGAAATGGGCCGAAAAGTAGCAAAACGTATTCTAAAAGAACACTCTGAACATGATATTGATGTAGTGATTCCCGTACCAGATTCTGGACGACATGCAGCCCTTCCTATAGCTAAAGTTTTAAATGTACCTTATCGTGAAGGCTTTGTTAAAAATCGCTATGTGGGTCGTACTTTTATTATGCCAGGGCAAGCTGAGCGACAAAAATCTATTCGTAAAAAGTTAAATACCATTCCGCATGAGTTTGCTGGAAAGCATGTTTTATTGGTGGATGATTCTATTGTAAGAGGAAATACCTCAAAACTCATTATTGAAATGGCACGTGCAGCCGGTGCCAGAAAAGTATCCATCGTCTCTGCAGCGCCTCCTGTGCGCTATCCTAATGTGTATGGTATTGACATGCCAACTAGTGAAGAGCTGGTTGCTTTTGGTCGGACAGAAGAAGAGGTTGCCAAAGAAATTGGTGCCGACCATGTTTATTACCAAACGCTTGAGGATTTAATTGCCTCTATCCAGAGTGAGAATCAAAATATAAGCAGTTTTGAAACCTCAGTATTTGATGGAAAATATGTGACGGGAGATATTGATGCTCGTTATTTTAAATCATTAGCAAAAATGCGTAATGAGCAGACACGCTTATCTAAGATGGGTAGTTTGGATATGAGTGATGAGGACTAAGATTAAGATTAAGAAGGCTTCAAGTCCAGCGTGGCTTAAATAAATGTTAGAGAAAGATGATAAACAGCCGCTTGAACTTCATACTCATTACAAACCAGCAGGGCATCAGCCACAGGCTATAAAAGGCTTAGTGAAAGGGCTAAAAGACGGCTTAAGGCATCAGGTTCTTTTAGGCGTCACGGGTTCTGGAAAAACCTACACAATTGCGAATGTCATCAAGGAAGTGCAGCGGCCAACGATTATTCTTGCGCATAATAAGACTTTAGCAGCACAACTTTATTCAGAAATGAAACAGTTCTTTCCTAAGAATGCGGTCGAGTATTTTGTTTCTTATTATGATTATTACCAGCCTGAAGCTTATGTGGCTGCTTCCGATACTTATATTGAAAAAGATGCCTCCATTAATGAACATGTGGAGCAAATGCGTCTATCCGCGACGAAAGCGATTCTTGAACGCAATGATGTGATTGTGGTGGCAACAGTATCGGCAATCTATGGTTTGGGTGACCCTGAACAATATATGCAAATGTTGTTGCACTTGAAAGTTGGCGAAGAAGTTGATCAGCGCATGATTCTTCGCCGTTTGGCTGATATGCAGTACAAACGCAATGATCTTGATTTTGGGCGCGGAACCTACCGCGTTCGTGGAGAAGTGATTGATGTTTTTCCAGCTGATTCTGAAAAAGAAGCTTTACGTATTGAGGCCTTTGATGATGAAATTGAAGCTTTATACTATTTTGATCCTTTAACGGGTAAAAAATTGCATGCCAGCCATCGAGTCACTATTTTTCCTAAGACGCATTATGTGACACCAAAAGAGCGTATTAATGTTGTGGTAGAAGAGATTAAAGTAGAACTTAAAGGGCGTTTAGATTTTTTACGTAATGAAAATCGTTTGGTGGAAGCACAGCGTTTAGAACAGCGCACACGTTATGATATCGAAATGATGCTTGAATTGGGATATTGCACAGGCATTGAAAATTATTCT
>CAXBFV010000235.1:0-2931 GCA_963974985.1 uncultured Gammaproteobacteria bacterium
CAGCACCAGCCAAATTAAAATTACAACAATAAACCCATCTTTGGGTCGGAGTTCTTTTTTAGTCCTCATCGTCGGAAGGAAAAGCACGAGCCCTGTAATGAGGGTTGCTAAAAACGCCATCCAAAAAGGGTGTTGATTATGTTCGCCATAAATCCAATTCACAAAAATAGGTGGCAACATGGTAAAACTAAAAAAGGTTAGGATAATGCCTAACACTTTGATAATCGGACTGGGTTTCATAAGACTTTAACCATCAAACATACTAACTTAATAGTGTTTTTATATACCTATAGAGTATAATCAGAGAAAGTTACTTCTAACAACGATGGTTCATAGTTTATGAGTTTAATTTTGAAAATATTGCATTTGTTTGATAATAAGAAAAAACGTGAGTATGTCAGTGAGGCAACGCAATTTATGCAAAATTTTGATCATAAAAACCCTAAACGCTCAGCTTCACAAAAAGAAGAAGCGAACAAGCATCGGAATATTTATAATAGAAAACCTGATTCTATTTTATAAGTCTTAGATAATTTAAACTCAACTTTTATAAACAAGTACTCTTTGACCTTACTATAATATTATTTATAAAACTAAATTTTTTTCTTCCCTGAATTTAGGTATGCTAACATCTAAAGATACACTTTAAATGGATTTTTTTGTCACACTTAGATCACCTTGAAGCAGAGTCTATCTCCATTTTACGTGAAGTTGCCACCACCATGGAAAATCCAGTGATGATGTACTCCATTGGTAAAGATAGCTCTGTGATGCTTCATTTAGCTCGAAAAGCTTTTCATCCATCACCTATACCTTTTCCACTACTTCATGTGGACACACGTTGGAAATTTGGTGAGATGATCAAGCTTCGTGATAAATTCACTAAAAAACATAACTTAAAATTACTGGTTCACACCAATCCAGACGCGATCAAACATGATATTAATCCATTTACCCATGGCAGTGAAAAACACACACACATCACCAAAACCTTGGGATTGAAACAGGCCTTAAACAAATATAAATTTGATGCCGTAATTGGTGGTGCTAGACGTGACGAGGAAAAATCTCGTGCCAAAGAACGTATTTTTTCATTTAGAGATAAACACCATAAATGGGATCCTAAAAATCAGCGTCCCGAACCTTGGAATATTTTTAATACCAAAATAGATCAAGGAGAGTCTATCAGAGTATTCCCACTTTCCAATTGGACAGAATTAGATATCTGGCTATATATTAAGCGTGAGAATATTGAGATTGTGCCTTTATACTTTGCTGATAAAAGACCTTTTGTCATTCGCAATGACACCATGATCATGGTAGACGATGACCGTTTTGTGTTTGAGAAAGGTGAAAAGGTGCAACATGATTATATTCGATTTAGAACACTCGGTTGTTATCCCTTAACCGGCGCCATGAAGTCCAAAGCCACAACCCTTGATGAGGTTATTCAAGAAACTTTGCTTTCAACCAATTCAGAAAGGGAAGGACGGCTTATTGATAGTGACAGTTCAAACTCCATGGAAAAGAAAAAGGCAGAGGGGTATTTCTAATGCGTGGCGCAATGGTAAAAGAAAAATCTATAGAAAAAATAGATTCAGTAGATCAATGGTTAAAAAAACACAACCAAAAAGATGTGCTTAAATTTTTAGCCTGTGGGTCTGTTGATGATGGTAAATCCACACTTATCGGCCGCCTTCTCTATGAAAGCAAGCAGGTTTATAATGATCAAATTGAGACACTTCATGCAGATAACAATAAATTTGGTCATGCTAAGGAAGATATAGATTTTGCACTTTTAGTGGATGGTTTATCTTCAGAAAGAGAGCAGGGCATTACCATTGATATTGCTTGGCGTTATTTTTCCACAGACAAACGTAATTTTGTAGTCATTGATGCGCCAGGGCATGAACAATATACAAGAAATATGGCAACAGGCGCTTCACATTGTGAGCTTGCCATCATTCTCATTGATGCACGTCACGGTGTATTAGAGCAAACTAAACGCCATGCTTTTATTTGTAACTTACTTGGTATTAAAAACTGGGTGGTTGCCATCAATAAAATGGATGTTATTGACTGGTCAAAAGAAAAGTATGACCAAATTTGCAGTGATTTTAAACAAGTAGTAAAAAAACTCTACTCATTTGATGATCAAGTTATCCATTTTCTGCCACTCTCTGCACTTAAAGGCGATAATATAACTGAGCATTCTAATAATACGTCTTGGTATAAAGGCGCCACATTGCTTGAATTTTTAGAATCTACTCCTTGCAAAATTTCAGATGGTTCAGAAAACTTTAAATTTAGGGTTCAATATATTAATCGCCCACATTTAGATTTCCGAGGTTTTTCAGGTGAAGTTTATACAGGCCAAGTATCTATTGGTGATTCTGTCACAATTTTACCCACTCATACCCAAACAAAAATTCAAGATATTTTAACCTCTGACGGTTCGATAAAAACAGCACACGCAGGTCAAAACGTAACACTTTGCCTAGAAGATGAAGTCGATGTTTCTCGTGGTAACATTATTTGCCCTGTGAAATCCAGCTCTTCTTTAATGCGTGCTTTTAATGCCCATGTTGTTTGGATGCATGATACCCCTCTAACCTTAAACCATGACTATATTTTAAAATTTGATGCTTGTAGCACTCATGGGGTAGTCTCAAACCTTATTCACAAAGCTAATGTAAACACGCTAGAAAAAGAAACTGATGCAGATACGCTTGGGCTTAATGATATTGCTCAGTTAGATTTCCAACTCCATAATACAATCCCAGGAGACCCTTACAATTCCTGCAAGAAAATGGGTTCATTTTTAATTATTGATCCTTTTACGAACGACACATTGGGTATGGGGATGGTTCGCAGAATTTTACGCCGTGAGCATGAAACTAAATCTAAAAACATTATTTGGACTCAAACCAG
>CAXBFV010000236.1:0-2925 GCA_963974985.1 uncultured Gammaproteobacteria bacterium
AGAATGATGAAAATAACTGAAATAATCAAAACAGGTAGTGAAAGTTGGTTATTAAGGCGCATGGGCGCTCCTATTGGTTTTTTCTATTTACAAAATAATAGATTGGGTGGAAAGGTATAAATTCAAGTTTTATTTCATAGCAAAATAATATCCAAGTGAATGCTTGTTGTCTTTTGTGCATCGTTTATAATTTTAACTCTCAAATAAAGATGATTTAAAAATGTTTTGTGAATAATGTTACAGCAATATAAAATTTACATGCCTGATATGGATGCGCAGTCTTTGCCCTTAATTCAAGGTGAATTGGATGAGTTTGCTAAGATCTGCTCTCCGAAACGCCAGCAAGAATATCGGGCTTCTAAATGGTTGCGTCGTACTAAGCTCAGTGAAATTTTAGAAATTCCACCTGAAAGTCTTATTTTTGATAAAACGGAGCAGGGCAAACCATTTTGCGTTTCACATCCAGAAATTCACTTTAACCTCAGTCACTCAGGGAACTGGGTAGTCATGGCTGTGAGTGATCAACCTATTGGGGTGGACATTGAGACACCAAACCCAAAACGGAATATTATGGCGATTGCTGAGCATTATTTTTTACCTGAAGAAGTAAAGATAATAAGATCTTCAAAAGATGCACTGGATATGTTTTATAAGCTTTGGACACTAAAAGAGGCTTATGTCAAAGCCACAGGAGAGGGCATTGTTTCAGGCCTTTCAAAGTGCGGATTTGAGATGCTTGATGGAAAGCTTAAGCCGATGCAGGATTTAAGTCCTTATCAGTTTACTCAAGAAGTATTAGAGGATGGGACTTATTTGGCGCTGGCATCCGTAAAAAATCTATCTGTTAATAAAATATCGGTAGACCTTAATATTACTGATTCTTCTCAAAAGCGAGTTTAATGCCTTGGAGTAACAGATCAGGCAAAATCATGTTGAATAACTGGTCTTCTGCAAAAATGTGAGAAAACCCGCCTGTAGCAAGAACCGTTGTATTGGCTTTGGTCCAACCTTGCTCTTTGATGATTTCATTTATAATTTCATTCAATGCCCCGCGGGTCCCATAGTAGAGACCGGCTTGAATACAATGTGGCGTAGACTTGCCAATGATTTCGGTCATCTTGGTGATATTAACGGGTGGTAATTGTGAAGTGCCTGTGCTTAAGGCGCTAATAGAGGTTTTCATCCCGGCCATAATCACAGCCCCTAGAAATTCTCCTTTCTCAGAAATAGGGTTAATGACTGTTGCCGTGCCCATATCAATGACAATGAGATTACGCTTTGGAAACTGGTGGGTGGCGGCAATGGCGCCTGCAATCATGTCCGCACCGATTTCTTGGGGGTGAGGGTATTTTATTTTTAACCCTGTTTTGACACCTGCTTGTAAAAAGAAAGGTTCCGTATTGAGGTACTTTATGATCGCTGAACGTAATGAATAGTTAATGGAGGGTACGACAGAGCAGATAGCAACGTCCTGTACTTTTGTTGGATCCTGCTCATTTTCCTTGATTACTTGACGAAGAAATACGCCTAACTGATCAGAGGTAGCAGAGATTGAATCTGTAGCGTAACGAAACTGCATAATGCATTGATCATTATGAAATAAGCCACCGTGGATGTGGGAGTTTCCGACGTCTAGACAAAGTAGCATAATGATTCCTTTTAGTTCGAAGAAATATATTTCTCACGTCGAACACTTTTACTATCAAACCCTTGTTCTGTTAATGATTCAAAAGCCTGGTCGATCATATCTGGGTTGCCGCAGAGATAAATAATATCTTCTCCGGGCTGTAGATTAAGCATTTTAAACTGGTGTTGGACATAGCCTTTTTGTTCATGATTCTTAAGCGCACTGGTTTCCCGACTTAAGCGGGCTGTAAAATTAATATGGCCATGGTCGTGTGCATACTTTAGAAAGTCTTCACTATAGAGTTCGTCTACTTGGTGCTGGACACCAAGTAGTATTTCTGTGTGAATATGAGATTTTTTGGCAAGCTCTGGCAACATGGAGCGATAGGGTGCAATGCCTGTGCCTGTGCCAACTAAAATAAGGCGTTTAACGTCGTCATCTTTTAGAATAAGCTTGCCGGCGGGTCCCATTCCATTAAAGCGATCTCCAGGTTCGGCATTAAATAAAAGCTCAGAGGCAATACCACCTTCAACATAGGAAACGGCAACTTCAATGGCTTTGGATTCTTCCTTAATGGTGGCAACACTGTAACTACGCCGACGTACTTTACCATCTTCGTGGTCAAATAAAAAAGTGACAAATTGTCCAGGTATAAAATCTAACTCAAGGCCATCAGCACGTTTGAATGCGAAATGTAAAGTGTTAGGGGTAATACGAGTTTTAGTGATGAGTTCAAGCTCAAATTTTTGAATGGCCATGTTTTTCACTAATTATTAAGGGTTCTTAAAACACATTATGTCACAAAACTTTTCTTGCTCGAAGTGGTTTTTGTGACTATCTTTAGCAATGATAGGTTATAAAAAATAAGAGAGTAAAAATGAAAAAATTATTAATAGGGTTAAGTATATTTGCGATATTAGGAGGCATGAATAGTTCAGTGTTCGCTTTAAACAAAGATGTAGGTAAAACAAGTGGCCCAGCTAAAATACAAGACTTAGATAAACCTATTATGGTTTCAGGCAAAAAAAGTACCGTGAGTATTCGATTACCTGCTAATAGCACAACGGGTTATCAGTGGTATTTAACAGACTATGACGCACATTTAATTAAACCCAAAAAATATGAGTATAAAGTAAATAGCCACAAGAAAGGGATGGTCGGTGTTGGTGGAATGGCTGTATTTAAGATGCAGGTTACCAAGCATTTTGAAGTGGTGCCGCAAATGCAAAAAGTAACGTTTACTTATGCGCGTCCTTGGGACCTGAAAGAAGCAGGCAAAACACAAACTATTACTATTT
>CAXBFV010000237.1:0-2915 GCA_963974985.1 uncultured Gammaproteobacteria bacterium
ACCACCCCCAACACCACGCATTCCTTTCAGTATCTGTTGCGCAGTTAATTGCTTTAATACTTTTCTAACCGTTGGCAGATTCAACCCTGTTTGCTCTACCAAATAGGTTGCACTATATGCTTTGGAGATGTCTTTCATCATTGTGGAAACAATCACCACGGCATAGTCTGCAAGCTTACTGATTCTAAGCATTTTAGATATGGTACCAACCAGGTCCTATATTGCCGTGTAAGATACGCTTTTTAGCTATTTCTGTCAATAACTAGAGCGCTATACAAAAATACTATTCATTTGGCTTAACGGGTTTCAGAACCTGACTTAATCTAAAGCCCTTATTCTCCATCAACACCACTTCATAAACCACCATATTTGAGAGCACATGACGTAAATAAGTACGCGTCTCTCTAAAAGGTACAGTTTCAATCCAATCACTGGCAGGCATTACCGTATGATTCGGCAACCATTTTGCCACATTACCTTGGCCAGCATTATAAGACGCGGTTGCTAAAACAATATTATTATCAAAAAGGTTGCTGATAAAATCAGCATTCGCAATCCCAATATCAATATTAATATCTGGGTTATAGAGTGATTCCGGACCGTCATATTCTAATTTATAACGCCCTGCAATAAATTTAGCTGTTGCCGGCATAACCTGCATGAGACCGATAGCCCCCACATAAGAACCTGCTCGAGGATCGAAATGACTTTCTTGACGCATCAAACTCCACATCCAAGTAGGGTTAATTTCATATTGTTTTGCAACTTTCTTAACCTCAGCCTCATAAACAATGGGATAATACTCCCTAAGATGTTTTGTCCAATTTGCAGAACGCGCATAAGCATAGATAGATAAATAAGGAATATCCCAACTCGCCGCCAACTGTCCTGCGATAATTCTCTGCTCAGGTGTTAATTTTGAAATTTTAAAGCGCCATACATCAATTGCTAAATCATATTCTTTTAATTCATTTAAAAGGCGTACCTGCTGTATTTCCGAATCACTTTCCAAGCGGCTTACCATTTCATCAATAACCGGCCCAGATTCAGTTGAAAGCGCATAAGGAATGTTCAAGCTATCTGCTGCTAGATACCCATAAAAAGAAGGTTGTTTAGCAAGCCTCATAAAAACTTTTTTAGCGTCTCCTTATTTTCGGCATAAGCGCGACCCAACCAATATTGCCACTCAGGATTTTTTTTCAAACCTACTGGCATTTTTTGCATCGCCATCAACAGTGTTTTCCACTGCGAAAAACGTATGGCTAAACGTGCTTGCCACTGCCAAGCCAGATCAGATTTATATTGATCATCTGTTTTCTTAAACCAACCCATTGCAGTTAAATCATAACGTCGTGCTAAATGAATCCCAATTTGACCATTAATCTCAGACCTTAAGCTTTCACTAAAGGCCTTCCGGCCTTTAAATTTCTGCCAAAAGGCAATCGCCGAGTCTAAATCCTTTTGAATATAAGCATTCATTATATCCTGAAAAGCTAAATCAAAATGATCACTCTTTTTTTCTTGGCTATAAAAAACCAATAAATCCCTTTGCGGGTAATGTCTTGCCTCTATCCATGCCAAAACAAACTTTTGATCTGATTTAGGCAATGACTTCACTAAAGACTTTGCAAGTGTTGTGCCACCAATCGACATTGCCAAAACAACACGCTTCCAACGAACCGCATAAGTGTCTTCTTTGCTGCCCTCCCATTCGCCAATCATAGTGCTACAGCTTTCAGGCAAGGAACCACTGGCTAACCAAACATTCGTAAAACCTTTTAATGCAAGCGACTTAAACCCCGTTTCATATTTTGCATGCCAATACCAGCAGCGCTGCGTAATAGAATTTCCACGCTGATAAACTTTAGCATACTTCTTCCACTGCTTTGTTTCACCCAAATAATCAAGCCACGCGGAAGTCAATACTTTCGCCCAATAAGTGCCCTTATAAGTCTTTAATACCTTTTCAACGGTTGCGGAATCAAACCCAGAAAAATCTTGCGTAATTTCTCGATAAAGCAAATAAGGATAAAGGGGATCATTTTTTAATTGTGATTTCAGTTTATAGTATTGATGCAAGTCTTTTATTTCGAGATATTTTTCAGCTTGTTTAAACTTACTCTGATCATGTGTAGAAAGCGCGTAAACAGGAGAACTCAAAAAGCTTACCGAAATCCCGGCGATACACAAAAATTTAGCAAGTTTCATTTAGCACCCAAAAATTTAACGCGATACTTTAAAGTAAAGCATCTTTATGCTGGATAACAAACCCTAACTTTCAGAGGTGTCATCTGAAGTATGTTCATCCCATTTATCAGTAGCCCATTTCTTGGACTTTTCGTAATTCCCTTGAATATTTACACTTGTTTGTTTACTCACTTCAACAACCTTCTGATAACCCTCTTGAATCGCGTCACTTGCTTTCTGCGCAGCTTGGGCAGTTGCCTCTTTACTTGATTTGTAATAACCTGCCGCAGTCTGATGCCAATTTGTTTGATGTGAACTTTCTTGGTCTTTGCTTGAAAGGGTATCTGTATTTGCAAAAACGACACTGATCGACAATAGAAATAAGATTAAACTCTTCTTCATATCTAGTTACCTATTTAGTTTAACATTGACAACTTAATAGTATCTTATGTTTGCCTTGTTTTTCAACAGAGCATTTAATGCCTGCAAATTTAAATTTATTATGGTCTAGCTGCTCTTCACCATCTTCATTTAAAGGCACAATATTAAATGGCTTTTTTATTTTGAATAGCGCGATATTTTCATTGCCTTTTTTACCAAGCATTAATCCTAATGTCCCTAATTCTTTATAATCAAAGTCATGCTCTGGAAAATTCAAAATTGGCTTGCTCAGACCATCATGATGGTCAACTAAATCATTGGCAGAAATAAAAAGAACATTTTGCCCT
>CAXBFV010000238.1:0-2854 GCA_963974985.1 uncultured Gammaproteobacteria bacterium
CTGCCCACCCGTGCACCCTATACCAATATCAATATAACTTCGATCCTGTTCAAAAAATTTCGGCAGCCACTTAGAAATAAAAGAATATAAATCCTCTTCCATTTCATTGACGGCTTCTGATACTTTTAAGAACGCTGCTACCTCACTATCAAGGCCTGTTTGATGTCGCAAACCTTCCTGCCAATGCGGATTTGGTAAACAACGCACATCAAATAAAAAATCAGCACGAGGCTCATGATATTTAAAGCCAAAGGAAAATAAATGCACTTGAAGCTGAGAGGCACCTAAAGCACCCAAACTATCTTTTATCGTTTGCTTTAATTGCCCGATACTTAAATTTGTTGTATTAATTTTTTTAGTCGCATGCTCATACAAAGCTTCCAATATCTCATTTTCTTTATTTAGAGCTTCCTCTAGAGAAAGCGTTTTATTTGAAAAAGGATGCTTCCTTCGGGTTTCGTTGTAACGATTAATAAGTGCCGCCTGATCCGCTTGTAATGCCCAGATTTGAAGCGATAGCTGTTTATTCTTTAAAGCTATAACAATATCTGAAAAAGAAATGTCTTCTCTCTTAAAACTACGCGGATCTAAACCAATCACGACTTTCGCATAGTGATTATCCTGCTGAAGCCCATTAACCGTTTCAAGCAATAAAGATAAAGGTAAATTATCAATATAAAACAAACCCAAATCTTCCAGGAGATTCAAGGCTGTGGTTTTACCCGCGCCTGAGCGTCCACCCAGCAATATTAATTGCATCATATACGTTTATCTTTTTAAGTATTCAATCGCTTTACCATACATTCTAGCAAAAGCGCCAAAGGTCTGTTAGCACCTGTGAAAAGTTTATAGGTAATTAATGACTTTCCCAGGATTTGAGTCTTTGATTGAATTGCAGTTAGATCATGGCCCTCAGTTGTTTTAAATCTTTGATGGTCCTGATATAGTTTGATCACCATATCTATAGTAACAGAGGGTAAAACTTGATTAGGATAAAGTTTTTTAACATCAAGCAACCCCACTTCTCTCACGGCTAAAAAACCTTGATAAACTTCTGCGGCAACACCAATTAATTGGCCATCATCATCTAGCGAAACTAAGACCAAGTCATCTGCAATAAACACATGACCTCTATCCAGAAGCGCCAATGCAAGCTGAGACTTTCCGACACCCGGGTCCCCTAAAATTAAAACACCCCGCAGATCTATTGAAACGAGCACACCGTGTATAGATGCAATTTTTTGCATTTAGATAATACTAAAATCTAAAAATAGTGCGTACAGCGACTCATTATCCTTTGCTTCACGAACCTTTGCTCGAAAACTTTGGTTCCGCATCATTTTTGCCAACTCTGACAAAAAGCTAAGATGAACATCTTTTACATGCTCCGGGAAAACCAACCCAATAAAAATATCAACTGGCTCACTATCGGGAGAATCATAAGCTAAAGGCTCATTTAATGTCAGAACTGCAACTTGAGTGATAGACACTCTATCAGAACGGCAATGGGGCATCACAACGCCATGCCCCATTGCCGTACTACCAATCCTTTCTCTTGCATAAAAACTTTGATAAATATGGCTTGCCGTAGCTTGTTCCGTATCGGTGTTTCCCAGCAATTGACTTAACGTTTCAATTGCTCTTTTTTTACTTTTTATATGGGCACCCTGCAACACTCTTTCTAAAGTGATAAAGCTCGAAAGGGAAATCATAGAAACTCCAACATATTAATTATTAAGATAACAAATCTTAGAAACTAAAAAGTCCTTGCCAGACCTTCAAAAATAAAAGGGTTTAGCAAGGACCTTACACATAACTCAGCCCAAAAATTCGACTTTCTTTATGGCCTTCTTCACATAAACAAAAGATCCTATTTTGCCAATAGACCAGCTATTAGCAGCAACACGACCTTTCATTTCTACTAAAGAATACTTCAAACAAAAATCGGTGTTTTGAACTGAATCATGTATAAAAGAAAGACTTGAAATTTAGTCTTCGTTTATTTCCAATTCAGCTTCTACTTCCACAGCCTGCTCTATTTTATCTTTATCCACTTTATGAGATTTTGTTTTCTCTTTAAGCTTTGTCACTTGGCGATCTAACTTATCTTGTAATGAATCTATCGCCGCATACATATTCTCACCATCGGCTTTAGCGATCACATCATTTCCTGGTACGCTAATAGAACCTTCTGCAATATGCTTGCCATGCTCAATAGAGAGCACAATGCGCCCATCCATAATATGATCAAAATGTCGCGTCAGCTTCGTCATTTTTTCTTCAACATAAGCTTTAATAGACTGCGTGATTTCTAAGTGTCTTCCAGTGATTTGTAATTGCATATACGTCATCCTCTTCTCTAGCAAAAAATCAGCTATTTATCCCATATAAATAGCTGCACTTATTTCTTGAACTTGAATCAAGCCAAGAAAAACGACTACTATCACTAAGCCTAGCCTTTAGCTTGCTGAAATGCGAATAAATTTCAGGATTGAATTCCTAAAAAACAAAAAAATCCACATGCAAAACATGTAGCTTCTCGAAAAGTAATGTGCAATTTAAAAAGTTTTAAGCAGCTGCTAAAGCTTTGATCTTGGCAGTCAAACGACTTTTATGGCGTGCCGCTTTATTTTTATGAATTAAGCCTTTAACCGCATAGCGATTCAATACAGGTTCAAGTTGCGCATAAGCTTCTTTTGCTGCTGTTACGTCTTGTGCTTCGATAGCCGTAACTGTTTTCTTAATATAAGTTCTCATCATAGAACGACGCGCCATGTTGTGTTGACGACTCTTCTCAGAGGTACGTGCTCTTTTTGCTGCTTGTTTTGAATTAGCCAAAATATTCTCCGTCATT
>CAXBFV010000239.1:0-2827 GCA_963974985.1 uncultured Gammaproteobacteria bacterium
TTGAAGCCGCCAATACAGATCCATCTGAAATTGGGCTTGTGTTGGTTGCTACAGCAACGGCTGATTACATTATGCCAAGTGTGGCATCTTCTATTCAATTTGAACTAGGTATTCCTTCCTGCCCTGCTTTTGATGTAAACGCTGCCTGTAGTGGTTTTGTTTATATGATTGATATTGCAAAGCAGTACATAGAAAATGGTGCTGCTCAAAAAGTACTGATAGTGGCTTCAGAGCGTTTGTCTCGTATTATGGATTGGAGAGACCGTACCACTTGTGTGCTGTTTGGAGATGGTTCAGGTGCTGCGGTTTTTGGTGCAAGTGAAGAGCCTGGAGTGTTAACCTCTATTATTCATAGTGATGGAAAAGGTTGTGGGATGCTTAATATTAAAAATAGTATTCCTGAAAAATTGTATGACAACTCGGCTTATGCTACTTATTTGACGATGGAAGGCAGCAAAGTATTTAAATCAGCTGTCTCTGCTTTAAGTAGCCTTGTCTCTGAATTGCTTGAAAAGTCTGGATTGAAGAAAGAAGACATTGATTGGCTGGTGCCGCACCAGGCAAATTATAGAATTATTGATGCGGCAGCTAAGAAATTAGAGATGCCTCTAAGTCAAGTTGTATTGACTTTGATGACGCATGGCAATACTTCTGCAGCCTCTATTCCTCTGGCTTTAGATCATGCGGTACGAAGTGGTATGATTCAGCCGGGGCAAACTTTATTGTTAGAAGCTTTTGGCGCGGGCCTTGTTTGGGGTGGAGCAATTCTTAAATACTAACTATTCTACTTCTACTTCTACTTCTACTTCTGCTTCCTTTATTGTTCTCTAGATAAGTGTCAGCAGCTTATTAGAGTTCTTTATTTTTAGACACTTTTATTTATCTAAAGCTACCTTCATGCGCTCAAAAGACAAGTATAAAATTCTGCAAAATGATTCATGATTGGTATATAATGCGTGAGCATAAATTAGATTGTATATGAGTGGGTTAAATGCAGCAGATTGAAGAAATACAAAAAAATGGCTTAGTTGAAATTGTAGAAGCTGGAAATAAGGATGTTTTAGAAACGCTTAGGGTTAAGTATCTGGGTAAGAAGGGTCTTATTACTGATATGATGAAATCTTTGGGCGCGCTTCCGAAAGAGGAAAAGCCAAAAGCAGGGCAGGCCATTAATGTTGTAAAAAAAGTTTTACATCAAGCCATATCAGAGCGATTTGAGATCTTGGATAAAGAAGCCTTAGCATTAAAACTTTCTAGTGAAAAAGTTGATATAACTTTGCCGGGTGTTGGTCAATCTGTCGGGACACTGCATCCTGTGACGCGGACCTTTTTAAGAATTGAGAAATTTTTTAAAGAGGCTGGATTTTCTGTTGAGCAGGGTCCTGAAGTTGAAGATGATTATCATAACTTTGAAGCCCTTAATATTCCAGACCATCATCCTGCGCGTGCAATGCATGATACTTTTTATATTGACCCAAAAACAGTATTAAGAACGCATACTTCAGGGGTTCAAATTCGCACAATGGAAAGGGATGAACCTCCTATTCGTATGATTGCGCCAGGGCGGGTATACCGCTGTGATTCAGATGTGACGCATACGCCAATGTTTCATCAGGTTGAAGGTTTATGGATTGATGAGACGGTTTCTTTCGCTGATCTGAAGGGTTTGCTGCATGTCTTTTTATCTTCGTTTTTTGAGAAAGATTTAAAAGTACGTTTTAGGCCTTCTTATTTCCCATTTACAGAGCCCTCTGCAGAAGCAGATATGGAGTGTGTAATGTGTGATGGCGAAGGTTGCCGCATTTGTAAACAAACAGGCTGGCTTGAGGTGTTGGGTTGTGGAATGGTTCACCCAAATGTTTTAAAAGCAGGAAAAATTGACTCTGAAAAATACCAAGGGTTTGCCTTTGGTATGGGGGTTGAGCGATTGGCGATGTTAAAGTATGGCATTAATGATTTACGACTATTTTTTGAAAGCGATTTGCGTTTTTTGAAACAATTTTAGTAGGGAGAGAAAGCAATGAAATTAAGTGAAAAATGGTTAAGAGAATATGTCTCTCCTGAGTTAGATACAGATGGTCTTTGTGAGCATTTAACATTGGCTGGTCTGGAAGTTGATGCTGTGGAGCCTGTTGCGGCTGAATTTTCAAAAGTTGTCGTGGGTCAAATTAAATCAATTCAAAAGCATCCCGATGCGGATAAATTAAATATCTGCCGGGTTGATGCAGGTAACGCAGATTTATTAAATATTGTTTGTGGTGCGCCAAATATTTATGAAGGCATGAAAACACCCGTGGCGCTTATTGGTGCGGTGCTCCCTGGAAATTTTAAAATTAAAGAAAGCAAATTGCGTGGAGAGCCTTCATTTGGAATGATGTGTTCAGAAAAAGAGCTTGGATTGTCTGAAGGGCATGGCGGACTTATGGATTTGCCAAAAAATGCACCAATTGGCCAATGCGTTCGTGATTATCTAGATTTGGATGATGTCAGTATTGATGTGGATTTAACACCAAACCGAGCAGATTGCTTGAGTGTATATGGTATTGCAAGGGAACTGTCAGCATTAACCAAGACGCCAATTTCCAAGAAGGTAGGGGTTGTTAAGGAAGACATTGGCATCAAGGATCAATTGCCAGTTAGTATTCAATCAACAGTTGATTGCCAGCGCTATCTTGGGCGGGTTATTAAGGGTATTAATACTCAAGCTGAAACACCATTGTGGATGAAAGAGAAACTGCGTCGCTCAGGTTTAAGAAGTATCTCTGTAGTGGTAGATGTAACAAATTTTGTTTTACTTGAGCTGGGGCAGCCTATGCATGCTTTTGAT
>CAXBFV010000240.1:0-2824 GCA_963974985.1 uncultured Gammaproteobacteria bacterium
CGTTTAGATAGAATCTCTGGACGCTATAATGACTTAGAACAAGAAATTCATGGAAAACGGACTGTTTATGACCTTCAAGGTTCGCAAAAATTAGATCTATGGACATTGACTAAAAACGCCCCTAAATGGGGCAATTGGCTCGTAGATGCAGAATATGGCAATGCCATTTTCATGCCCATGGGTAATCATCTTAAATATCAAATCTCACTTGGACAAGATGGGTTAATTGCTAGGAAAATTTAGAGCACAAAAAAGCCCATAAAAATGGGCTTATAAAATTCTACAATTAAAGTGTAAAAAAATTAATCGTCATCACTTAGGTAATCACGTCCAATGTGGCCTTCAGCAATTTCACGTAAAGCGACAACTGTTGTTTTATCATTATCCCATTCAACAAATGGTTCAGCGCCTGATTCAGAAAGTATACGTGCTCTTTTTGCCGCTAAAATAATAAGCTGAAAACGATTATCTACTTTGGTTAAACAATCTTCTACTGTGACACGTGCCATGGTTTAATTCTCTTTTAAATCTATTGATAAGTATTCTAGCGAATCCCCTTCTATAGTCAACTGGAAAGAGTTAACTAAACGGGAGAGCATATCCAAACTCTACTCACTTCCTAACAAGAATAACAGTCATTTTCTAAACGCTCATCACTGAATTCAATATCTAGTAATTCCCGATATGCTTTAATCACTTCTCCATTGGCACAATAACAAGTTTTTGTGCCCTCTTGATCTCCAAAAATAAGACCCGCGGCCTTTAATTTTTTTAAGTGCTGTGAAACCGAAGACTGTACAATTGGCAAACGCTTCGTGATATCCTTACACAAGCAAGATTCTTGGCTTAAGATATAATCTAAAATTGCCACACGCGTCGGATGCGCCAAGGCCTCAGAAATTTTAGCTAGCTGTTCATGCTTAGAGGTTATTTCAATTTTATCTTGCATAATTTACCTTCTTTGCCACATTGCCACCTTTTAATAATCTTAACCCGTTAAAAATAACAATCAGTGAAGCACCCATATCTGCCGCAATCGCCATCCACAAAGTTGCCAATCCCATAAGCGCCAAAGCGATGAATACAATCTTCACGCCTATTGCAAAGTAAATATTTTGTTTAATGATTTTCATGGTTCTTCGAGAATGTCTGATCAACCAAGGCAATTTCGATAGTTCATCAGACATCAAGGCAATATCAGCGGTTTCAATTGCGGCATCTGAGCCTGCAACTCCCATGGCGACACCAAAAGATGCCGTTGCCATTGCTGGTGCGTCATTTATACCATCACCAACCATCACCACCTGACCGTATTCTTCTTTCAGGCTATTTACAAATTTAACCTTGTCTTCAGGTAGTAGTTCAGATTGATAATCAATCCCTAATTTTCCAGCAACGGTTTTTGCAGTACCTTCATTATCACCTGTCAACATAATCAATTTTTCAACGCCTTCTTTTTTAAGCGCTTGAATTGCCGCATAAGCTTCGTCTTTAATTTCATCGGCAATACTAATCAACCCACAAATATGATCATCACATCCAATCACCACAACAGAATGCCCTTGAGATTCATATTTTAAAGCCGCCTCATGCACCATACAGGCGTCCCCGTCAGAAAGCTTTTCATGCAAAAACTTATGACTCCCTAACCAATATTTTTTACCCTTAATCAAACCCTCTGCACCTTTCCCTTGGATAATAGAAAAAGATTCTGCTCGCTCTATTTCAATGGATTGCGCCTTGGTGGCATTTAAAATTGCATGTGCTAAGGGATGATTACTATTTGCTTCTAAGGCCGCAGCATTATATAAAAGTTGCGCCTCAGTATGATCACTCAAAGGCACAATCGCTTGCACCACAGGTCGACCTTTTGTCAGCGTACCTGTTTTATCAAAGGCAATGACTTTAATGTTTCGCGGTTGTTCTAAATAGGTGCCTCCTTTAATCAACACACCATTTCTAGCGGCACTACTCAAACCGGCAACAATACTAACCGGTGTTGAAATAACCAGCGCACAAGGACATGCAATCACCAGAATAACCAGCCCTTCATAAATCCAATGCGACCAAAGCCCACCAAATACTAACGGCGGCACCACTGCAATTAATAATGCAAAAATGATCATAATCGGGGTATACTTAGCCGCAAATTTTTCCACCCATTGCTCAACAGCAGCACGACGACTTTGGGCGCTTTCAACCATGGCGATAATTCTAGAAATAGTGGATTCACTCGCTGATTTTAAAACCTTAAATTCAAGCGTTTGATCACCATTAATGGTACCTGCAAAGACTGCCGCACCCACAGCTTTCTCAACTGGCATCGACTCACCTGTGATCGGCGCTTCATTAATATAACTTGTGCCTTTGCTAATCTCACCATCAAAAGGAAAGCGCTCACCCGGCTTCACTACACAAATACTGTCTATCTCTACATCACTCAATGATTTCTCTACCAAGGACCCACAGCATGTATAAACATGAGCGGTTTCTGGCGCCAGCGACATTAAAGATTGGATAGCATTACGTGCTCGCCCAACACTCCAAGATTCCAGCAAAAGCGCTAGAGAAAACAAAGTACTCACGGCTGCAGCTTCAAACCATTGCTGTAAACAGATGGCCCCAATAACGGCAATAACCATCAAGAGGTTCATGTCAGCACGTCGACGAACCAAGGCATTTAGCGCTTTTGGAAATACAAACCAAGCGCCTAAAACAATCGCAATACAATAAGCGGTAATTGAAAATACAGGAAAGTGATGTCCTGAAATATATTCACCACCCGTGAGCGCACCCAGCCATCCCACAGAAAACAATATCTAAA
>CAXBFV010000241.1:0-2824 GCA_963974985.1 uncultured Gammaproteobacteria bacterium
ATTGGTTACAATTTGTGTTGCAAAATCGTTTGTTAAATTATAACCCACCGCAAGACTTGCCGCAGGACCAGAATCTATGCCATTAGCATTTGAATTTGGAATGAAGGCACCAATAGATGGCGTAATATAAAATTGTTTTGCATGATTAATATTATCAGCCATAACACTGCTAGACATCATACCTAAAACTGATGCTGAAACAGCTAAACTTATAAGTTTATGCTTCATAAGAGTCCTCTTTTATTTTTAATTGATATTCATTTTTGAATATAGACTATTTGTAATGATAAATGTAGTTTTATACATGTATTCCCTTAAAAATTTCACTATTTTAAAATTGTCTATACATATAAAGAAAACTCATTATGCATTTTTTCAAAAAGCTGCTAGCTTTTTAAAAGCAATTTAACATGTTTTTAAAATAGGTAACCATAGATTAATGCGTCAATCACTCTTCACTCAACCCTCTAGTAGACTGCTACCTGGAAAGTGGGATATTTTTGCGCTACTTCTAATCTTTACGATTATCATCGCACTGTGCTGGAGTGGTTCACATATGGGCGGCCAATTTAATATTGGCACAACGATCCCTATTTCTCTTAGCCCCTGGATGTTGCCCAGTTACGCACTAGAAACAGTATTACGCATGTTTATCGCACTTGGCCTTTCTTTTGTCTTTAGCTTTATCGTAGGTGGATTGGCTGCTAAGAACGAGCGAGCTGGCAGAATCATTATCCCAATTCTTGACATTCTCCAGTCCCTCCCAATTCTGGGTTATTTATCTATTCTTATCGTTTTCTTTATTGCTCTATTCCCAGGCTCTTTAATCGGCCCACAGTTTGCTGCTATTTTTGCAGTATTTACCTCGCAAGTTTGGAATATGACCTTAAGCTTTTATCAGTCTCTTCGAACGGTTCCTAAAGAACTAAGAGAAGCAGCTGACATTTATCAACTCTCTGGCTGGCAAAAATTTTGGCGATTAGACACCCCTTTTGCCATGCCTGGCTTACTGTGGAACGCTATGATGTCTATGTCTGGAGGCTGGTTTTTTGTAGTCGCTTCTGAGGCCATCTCAGTTGGAAATCATGAAGTAAAACTCCCCGGCATTGGTTCCTACATCCAAGTTGCGATTAATCATAGTAATTTGCACGCTATTTTTTATGCCATTGCCGCCATGCTTGTTGTGATTATTTTGTATGACCAACTCCTTTTTAGCCCTTTAATTACCTGGTCTGAAAAATTCGCTGTCACTGAAATGCAGGAAGAAACTTCTTCTTCGTGGTTTTTAACTTTATTAAAGCGCGCACCTTTGATTGGTCGTTTTGGTAGTTTGTTTGGCATTCTTGCTGACCGCTTTATTAATTTCCCGCTATTTAAGAAACGCTTAGGCGCACCTCGAAAATCACATCAAATGGCAGAAACCTCCTACAGCATTCTTAATAAATTAGTTTGGTGCTTTTCATTAACACTTGTACTTGTTGCTTTTATATATTGCGGGTGGAGTTTCATTTACGCCAACACGGGAATTGGTCTTAAAGAAACTGCTCATGTGTTTGTTTTAGGGTCTTTTACCGCCCTTCGTGTATTCACACTTATTATTATTTGTTCTCTTATTTGGGTCCCTGTTGGCATATGGGTAGGCTTACGCCCTAAGGTGGCTCAAAAGGTCCAGCCTATTGCTCAAATACTTGCGGCCTTCCCTGCTAACTTATTTTTCCCTCTCTTTATTATCAGCATTATTTATTTTGATTTGAATGTAAATATTTGGTGTGCACCACTCATGGTACTTGGTACACAGTGGTACATTCTCTTTAATGTCATTGCAGGCGCTTCCGCAATTCCAGCCGAACTTAAACTTGCATCAGAAAACATGCAATTAAAGGGCACCACTAAATGGTTTAAATATTTGCTTCCCGCCGTTTTCCCATATTATGTAACGGGCGCAATTACTGCCGCAGGCGGTTCTTGGAATGCCAGTATTGTGGCTGAAGTAATGAAATGGGGTGATCACACGCTTATTGCAACAGGCTTAGGTTCTTACATTACTGAAAACACCATCCGTGGAGATTTACCTAAACTTGCCTTAGGGGTTGCCATTATGGGCATTTGGGTTACCGTGGTAAACCGCTTATTCTGGAGAAGGCTCTATCGTTTTGCTGAAGGCCGCTTTAGCATGAACTAAAAAATTTAAATTGCGTTAATTTAAGGAAATGTGACATGTCACAAAATGAAATTATTAATATTAAAAATGTTTCTAAAGCATTTAAAAAACCAGACAAGCAGGATTTACTGGTGCTTGAGAATGTAAATTTTGATATGAAAGAAGGCGAGATTGTCGCCCTACTTGGAAAATCAGGATCTGGAAAATCCACATTGATGCGTATTATCGCGGGCCTTACTCCTCCGACTAATGGCTCTGTTGCCTATCGAGGTCAAGAAGTTCAATCTCCTGTTGCCAATATTTCCATGGTATTTCAGTCCTTTGCACTCATGCCTTGGCTTACAGTCCAACAAAATGTAGAGCTAGGCCTTGAAGCTCAAAAGATTCCTAAGAAAGAAAGGCGACGTCTTGCTTCTGATGCGATTGATATGATTGGCTTAGATGGTTTTGAAAACGCATTCCCTAAAGAGCTTTCAGGTGGGATGCGTCAACGGGTGGGTTTTGCGCGCGCACTTGTGATGAAACCAGATCTATTGCTGATGGATGAGCCCTTCTCAGCACTAGATGTTTTGACTGCTGAAAACTTACGTGAGGATTTACTGGAGCTCTGGGAAAAAAATGATGACATGAAGGGTATTCTTTTTGTCACCCATAATATTGAAG
>CAXBFV010000242.1:0-2817 GCA_963974985.1 uncultured Gammaproteobacteria bacterium
TATTGGTGTCAAAGGTTTCATTAAGCGCGTCATGGAGCAAGCGCCGGAAATCAGTGAAAAATTGCCTGAAGTCCCTGAACTTTTAATTGAGATTTTAGAAAATAAGCGCCATCAAATGCGACATGCTAAAGAAATAGAAAAAAATACCTCACAAAAAATAACCACCTATAAAGAAAAATCAAAACGCCGTGGATTAATATTTGCTTCAGGTCTGGGGTTAATTATATATGCCTTGCTTTACAATAATACCTTTAACATATTGCTACCTTTTAAAGTAATTCTGGAACAGTATGCGAGTCAGTTTGGTGTTCTAGGCGGTATTATTCTTGTATGGTATTTTATAACCAGATCTAAAAAATAAAACAAAAGGTTCTAGAATGAGTGACTGTATATTTTGTAAAATAATCAATAATGAAATCCCCTCTAAAAAAATCTATGAGGATGTTAATTTCTTAGCCTTCCATGACGCTTTTCCGAAAGCAGATAAGCACCTTTTGGTTATCCCTAAAAAACATATTGAGAGCCTTGATAAACTCACCGAGTCAGATAGCGCACTAATGGGTGAATTAACCCTTCTCTTACCTAAAGTCGCAAAGATGGCGGGCTTAGAAACTGGTTTTCGCACCATTGTGAATACAGGGTATGGTGGTGGCCAAGAAGTCTTTCATATCCATTATCATATTTTGGGTGGTAAAAAATTGGCAGGATTTTAATTTTCGCCTACATTATATTAATTTCAATTTCTCAGAAAAGTAAGCCCTTAGATTCAAATTCCAAGTGCAACGATTAATATCAATGCAGAGAAAACTCTTTAGTAGAATACTGCTAATGGTTTTTTATAAGACTGGAAGTTTTCAAATAATACTGAAATTCTGAAGAAGATACCGATTGTTAGCTTCTCGGATGATGCTCTTCAAACAATGACTGTAGTCTCGCCTGCGCTACATGCGTATAAATAGTCGTCGTCGACACACTGCTATGCCCTAAGAGCATTTGAACCACTCTTAAATCTGCACCATGATTTAATAAATGCGTGGCAAAAGCATGTCTTAAAGTATGTGGCGAAATATTTTTCTTAATATTTGCCCTTACCATATAAAATTTAACACGATGCCAAAAGGTTTGTCGTGTCATAGGTTTCTTCTGTTTGCTTAGAAAAACATAGTCACTCAAAGCGCCTACTAGAAAATCAGGGCGACTGTTATCTAAATAGTTTTGTAAGCAATGAATCGCATTCTCACCCATAGGCACCATGCGTTCTTTATTACCCTTGCCTATAACTCGCACCACGCCTTGCTGAAGATTAATATTTTGCATCTCTAATAAAATAAGTTCCGTCACTCGCAAACCCGTTGCATACAACAGCTCAAACATTGCCTTATCTCTATGCTCAATCATATCTTCTTCGCCCGGCTCAGACAGCAATTTTTCGACATCTTCTTCGGAAAGATCTTTAGGTAAAGACTTAGGGAGTTTTGGTAGTTGCAGCTCTAAAGAAGGATCAAGACTGACATATCCCATTACCAAAGACCAAGCAAAAAATTTACGAATAGAGGAAATAAAACGTGCTGTTGAACGAGCTGATAACAATTGTTGATAGCGATAAGAAATATAAGCTTCAAGATCTTGCTTTGAAATATCATCAACCTCTAACTTATTTTTTTCAGACCATTCAAATAATTTCTTTAAATCATTCTTATAAGCACTAAGTGTATTTTGGCTTAAACCATCCGCCATCCAAAGATGGTCAATGAATTGCTCTACAATTTGGGAATACTGGTCTGACAACATCAGCGACTAACACTCACGCTTTACAAATTTAACTTCTCGCCCTTCGTCACGATACTCAATATGAATCTCATGTGTTGCATGAGGCAAATATCCCTGCCCTTTCTCTGGCCATTCTAAAAAAGAAATAGACTCGCCATCAAAATTATCCCTTATCCCCATCCACTCCAGCTCTTCTGGGTCTGACAAACGATAAAGGTCATAATGATAAATTTGTGTATTCTCTTTGGGCTGATAGTTTTCCATGAGTGTATACGTTGGGCTTTTAACATTTCCAAAATACCCAAAGCCTTGCAAGATACCTTTAATCAAAGTCGTTTTTCCAGCCCCTAAATTGCCATGTAGAAACACCGTATTTCCTGGCTTAAAGATATTTGCCAAAGAAGCGCCATAAGCCAACATCTCTTCAACATTTTTTAGAAAAATTTTCTCCGCCATGTTTTTATGTTCTTCCTAAATAATTCAAACATTCACCCACTAAAACAAAAGACCCAAATACTACGAGCAATTCATCTTTATCAAGCCCATCCAGTATATCCTTAAAAACCAACTCAAATAACCCTTCTCTATGAGCATACGGTGCATCATCTTGAAAAAAATCTTGTAGCGCTGACAAACTTAAAGCCCGCGCATCATAATTTTCCATACTCCAAAGATGCCATTGATCTACAGCAGGATTCATAAGGTTTCTCATGCCTTGAATATCTTTTTCACCCATGGCACTAAACAATGCAGAAATTTTACAGTTATGCTTTTGCTTTAATTCTAAAATTTTAGTTTTTAAGTGGCTTACCGCCTGTTCATTATGCGCCACATCTATGAGTATTTTATGGCCTTTATATTCAATTAACTGGCATCTTCCTCGTACTTGAAAGTCATCCAGATTAATATTTTCATTTAATTTAATTTGTGGCTTATGTTCTGTAATTAACCCACAAACCTTTAAAGCCGTCGCCCTATTATTTTCATGTATATGGTTATGAGGCATACCTTCAACCACTTTATAATCTTCACCTATAAAGTAGGCCT
>CAXBFV010000243.1:0-2816 GCA_963974985.1 uncultured Gammaproteobacteria bacterium
TTATGCTTGAGAAGCTGGCAGAAAACACCGTGATATATTATTCAATTGGTATTATTTATACGAAGAAGACAATAAAGAAAGTCGAGGTTTTGGGCTGAATTATGTATATCCCTTGAATCGACCATACATAAACCATGACTATTGCCTACACTAAAAGAATAAAAATATATTCAAGCTTTTGATCATGTCTTTTAAAAACCTTAGCCCACAACGTTATTTATATTTTACTTTCCCCGTTGTACTCATACTCGTTTTGCTTAGCGTTATTTTTTGGGATAGGCCTCTTGCCAGTTTGGGTTATGATTTTTTTTACACTCACACAAAAGGCAGTGTTGGTAAATTAGGTGCCATACTGACCATGTATAGCTATTGCATTATGCTGCTAATTTTCATTCTTTACTTTTACTTAAAGCTTAAAAAAGGTTCAAATCATTTTTTACGTTGTCTCAGCCTTTTAATCTATACCTTTATATTAGGCCATTTTGCAGACGACACTTTAAAATTTGTCTTTGCCCGCACCTCTCCACTTATTAAGGGACATCTTTCTTTTATGATGGAGAAATATCACTACTCTTTTGGATTATTTGATCATGGGGGCGCAAGCTTTCCATCCGGACACATGACACTTTATATGGCCTTTGCTACCGCTGTTTTACTTTATTACCCCAAAGTCTGGCCTGTTATTTTGGCTTTTGGCGCAACGCTCTTTGCCATGTTGCTTTTTTTAGATTTACATTATTTAAGTGACTTAATTGCTGGGGCTTACTTAGGCACTACTATTACTTTAGGTATCTATTACATGCGCAAGCATGATCCTGATTATAGGCGCTAGACAAAAACATCAAATTTCATTTAGAAAAATTCTATATAAAACAGGAGCTAAAGCAAGTTCTCCTCCTATTTTCTGAGGCAAGAGATAACACCACCACATGCTGAAGTGAAAAAATACATGGCTTTTTAAAAAATATTGCTTACAATACGACCCATTCATGAGTTTTATAGTGAAAATGTCTTTCACAGTCTTATGAATTTTTTAAAAAGAGAATAAATATAATGGCTAACGGTACAGTAAAATTTTTCAACGACTCTAAAGGTTTCGGCTTCATCACTCCAGAAAGCGGTTCAAAAGACCTTTTCGTTCATGTTACAGGTCTTAGCGGCACTGATACATTAAATGAAGGCGATGCAGTTACATATGATGCAGAAGAAGGACAAAAAGGTCCTCAAGCAGTTAATGTTTCTCACGCATAGTTCATTTACGAATATATTATAGAGGCTAAGAATTATTCGCTTTTAAAATAAAAGCACCTTGAATAATCCCTTAGACCTCTATCCAAAATAATCAACAGAAAGTTGATATCTAAATTCTTCGCATTTTTTGCAACAATTTTAAACTAAAGATTCTGTCAAATAACGATGGACCCTTGACTCAAAAAAATCAGGCAAACCAGTTTTACCATAATATAGCTACACTCAATAAATCATGTGATTTGAGATGCTAGTTCTTGCAAGGATGCTTGGATTGAATCAAAAATATGGCAACCAAAGCGCCCACCACATAGCACCCTAAAATCACAGTCATTCCAGCATGATAACTTCCAGCTGAGTAAAGATAGCTGGTGTCATGTGCCGTCTGAACTGAATTCTTCTGAATCACATAGCCTACGACAGGTTGAAAAATAAAGCCTGCCAATACTACCGCCATATTAT
The DNA here is from genome assembly GCA_963974985.1 of uncultured Gammaproteobacteria bacterium. GTDB lineage: Bacteria > Pseudomonadota > Gammaproteobacteria > Francisellales > Francisellaceae > CAUZSH01. The sequence goes on from CAXBFV010000243.1 coordinate 1,711, forward strand.
TAAAGCCAATGGCCGTAGCTAGATTATTTTCATTATTATTGTCTCTGACTAACGCAAAACTTAACGCTTGTCCCGCGCACGCAGCCCCCGCTAATAAAAATAAAATGATCAACAAACTTAAACCATTTATAGGCGCATAGAGCAATACTGAAAATGCCAAAGCCCCTAGAATAGCCGTTAAAGATAGCCAAAACTTACGATTCCCAGACTTATCTGACATAAACCCAAAAATAGGGCTACCTATGGCAATTCCAACCCACATCATGACAATAATTGTCGCCGACATTTCTAATGAAACATGAAAGTATTTTTCGACAAAGGGAGGGCCATACAAAGAAGCTACGGCAGCCATGGGCGCCCACAATAGACATGCATATAACGCAACAATCCAACTCTGCGGATTTTTAACCACTAAGCCCAATCCTTTTGTAATACTCATACTACTTTCTTTTTTATTCTTCTTAGGCAGCCTCATGAACAGTAAAATTGCAATAATCAGCAACACGCCAATCATGCTCACCATCACCATTGTTATGCGCCAACCAAAATGATGTACCAATGGCACTAAAGGTAATTCTCCACACATTGCCCCTAAAGCAGCCAACATCTGAGTCATACCCACCACCACGGCAAAATGTTTTTTAGGGAAAACTTCTGAAGCCACCACTAACACGCCAATAAAAGCAAAAGCTGAGCCAAAGCCCATAAAAATACGTGCAGCTGACGCAACATAAAAATTGGGCGCCACAGAAAAAATAAGTCCGCCAATAGTGCAAATAACTAAAGGAATAATAATTACTGACTTTACATTAAAACGGTCATAAAAAAGGCCCGCTGGAATCTGCATCGCCGTATAGGTAATAAAATAAGCACCAGACATTAATCCCAACCAAAAAATATTAATATGGAAGTCTGACATCAAACCATGCGTCATAATGCTCGGTGACACCTGAATGCCCATTTCAAAAAACAGAAACAAAGCCGCCAGCACATACATCGAAATTGCTCTAGTCATGCTCATATTGATATTCCTTTTAAAAATAGAGTAAAGGTATTATCTTCCTGAGGATAAAATAGTAATAGTTTGTGTTTTACCTGCTTCTTTC
>CAXBFV010000244.1:0-2816 GCA_963974985.1 uncultured Gammaproteobacteria bacterium
TTGCGGCTTGATAAGACTTTTCAGCAACAAGCACACGCGCCAGTCGTTCATTCGCAACTGACTTCAACACGGTATTATCTGAATTTTTTACCACCCATTTTAGTGAATTTTTTGCTGAATCTAGATTGTTTTCAGAAACATAAATGGATGCCAACAATAATGCCGAAAATTTTGCGTAGACCGTATCCGGATATTCCGTCATGATCGCATTACCTTTTGCAAAAAGTGCCTCTTTATTTGGATTTGCGCCTTGAGACTCCATAATCAAGTTTTGATAGGAGACAGAGGACTCCATTTTAAGTTTGTCTTGATAATTATTCCAATATCTCAACGCTGTAAAAGCCACAACAACAATCAAAACAATTGTCAGTATTAAATTTCCATGTTTATTCCAAAGGTCTTTAGCTGTTCTTACAAAGCCTTCATCCAATATTGTCTCTGACATTCTTTTTATACTCCTAGTACTGACTTACTTTATGGCCAAAAAAACCACACAACATTGAAAGCAGTATAGCTAGTTTTATATTTATTCACCATGGTGAACCATACTGATCACAAACCATTTTTAAGAATTTTCTCATCACATTTTATGCATCTTTTAAAGACCCGAAGATTTGCTATAATTACTTAAAGCCATTAAAATCAACATCCACAAAATCATCCCACCAAAAACCATCTACATGAAAGAACAAGAACGCTATCAAGCCATTAAAAAAGTGACATTTGTAGGTATGTTTATCAATGCATTATTAGCTGTTGTGAAGATACTGGTCGGCATTATAGGCCGATCACCAGCATTGTTTGCTGATGGCATACATTCTCTCTCTGATTTAATTAGTGATTTTTTTGTGCTTTTTGCAGCACGCTTTGCCAGTAAGGAGGTTGACCATAATCATCCTTACGGTCACCAACGCATCGAAACTATTGCCACTATGGCGCTCTCTCTGCTACTTATTTGTGCAGGATTAGGCATTGCTTACGACGCTATTGACCATCTTTTTTCTGGTACCGTAACAATACCCGACCACTACACCATTATTGCTGCTTTTTTTTCTATCTTAGCCAATGAATGGCTTTTCCGTTATACCCTTAAAACAGCGAAACGCATCAACTCTGACATGCTAAAAGCCAATGCCTGGCATAGTCGTTCTGACGCACTTTCCTCTATTGTTGTACTTATAGGCTTAGTTGGCTCCATGATTGGCTTCCCCTTCATGGATGCTGCGGCAGCCATCATTGTTTGCCTGATGATTATTAAAATGGGGGTTACTTGGGGCTATCATGCTATTTCGGAGCTTATTGATACAGGTGCTGAACCAGAAACAATTAATGCCATTAATAAAATTATTAAGAACTCCGAGGGTGTCGTTGATTTTCATAACCTTCGCACCCGCAAAATGGCAGGACAATTATTTTTAGATGTTCATATCCTTGTCCAACATGATCTTAGCGCTTCTGAGGGGCATTATATTGGCGAGCGCGTGCGAGCCGAACTTACAGAAAATATTGATAACATCAAAGATATCACCGTTCATATTGATGTCCATGACCATCCCGAGACTCTACCAAAGCTTGTGGATCTACCGCCATCTAGACAGACATTGCTTAAAGAAATCACACCCTTGCTTGAGCAACAGGGTTTAGCCTCAAACTTACAAGATCTCAAAATTTACTATCAAGGCAAAAAGATCAATCTCAAATTTATTTTTAACTTAGTGCTTTTAGATCAATATAAGGCTGATGAGATTCTCTCAAAGTTGGAATCAATAAAAAAAGACGATTCTAAGATCAAAAATATTGAAATTTTATTTTGTACTTAAAGACTTGAAATCAAACAACTCTTGATCCAATAACTGCGAAGGCGATACTTTTCCCAAAGCACTAAAAATAGTTTCTTTTCTGCCTGGGTATTTTTCATCCCACTCTTGGAGCATTGCTTTTACTTTTTTGCGTTGCAGGTTTTCCTGTGAGCCACAAAGGTTACAGGGAATAATGGGGAAATTTAAAAGATCAGCATAACGCTGTGCCTCGGCCTCATCTACATAAGCCATCGGGCGAATCACAATATTATCACCTTCATCACTTTTTAATTTTGCCGGTATGCTTTTTAAACTCCCGGCAAAGAATAGATTCAAAAAGAAAGTTTCAAGTATGTCATCTTTGTGGTGCCCTAATGCAATTTTAGTGACACCATGCTCTCGAGCATAATCATATAAAATACCGCGACGCATTCTCGAACACAAACCACAGGTTGTCTTACCTTCTGGAATAACTCTTTTAACCACGCTATATGTATCGCGCTCAATAATGTCATAATCAACATCAATAGATTTCAAATACTCAGGCAAAATTTCTTCAGGAAATCCAGGTTGTTTTTGATCTAAATTTACAGCAATGAGTTCAAATTTTATCGGTGCTTTTTGCTGCAACAATCTAAGAATATTTAAAAGCGTATAAGAGTCTTTCCCACCTGACAAACACACCATTATCTTATCATTCGCTTCAATCATATTAAAATCAGCAATCGCCTTACCTACTTTATGTAAAAGACGTTTCTGAATAGCCGCTAAAGGTAACTCAGCAATAGGTCGAGTTTTTTTCTTAGGCATTTCAGGGATTTTAATTTCCTTAGATTCTAACGCCATCACTAAATCAACCCCAATAAAAATTCTTTAATTTCTAAAGGATAATGCTGAGGTCGTTTTGTCTTTGGATCAAAGCAAACCAGCTTTGCCTGAGAGGAGGTACACACTTCTTCTAAGTTACCTTTTTCAGAAAAACGATAATCAAACTCAATACTTGAATTTCCAACCGCT
>CAXBFV010000245.1:0-2814 GCA_963974985.1 uncultured Gammaproteobacteria bacterium
TTTTGTAAGAAAAAACTATTTGGCTATGCAACGATGGTGTGGGCTTCTTTCGTGATCACAATTCTATCTTTTTCTGTGTGGTTGCATCATTTCTTTACCATGGGTGCCGGGGCCAATGTCAATGCGGCGTTCGGGATTGCCACGATGGTGATTGCGATTCCAACAGGTGTGAAAGTTTTCAATTGGCTGTTTACCATGTATCGAGGTCAAATAACCTATACAACCCCTATGCTCTGGACGATTGGTTTCTTAATCACCTTTACATTAGGTGGCATGACTGGTGTTTTAATGTCAATTCCAGCGGTGGATTTCCAGTTACATAACAGTGTATTTTTAATCGCTCATTTCCATAATGTGATTATTGGAGGCGTGGTCTTTGGATACTTTGCAGGGCTGACCTATTGGTTCCCTAAAATCTTTGGCTTTAAGCTTAATGAAAAATTAGGCGTCTATGCATTCTGGTGTTGGATTGTTGGTTTCTTTGTGGCTTTTGTTCCATTGTATGCCTTAGGCATGATGGGCATGACGCGTCGTTTGAATCATTATGATGCTTCAACAGGTTGGCAGCCATTATTAATTGTGGCTTCAATTGGAGCTGTAATTATTGCTTGTGGGATTGGTTTTCAGATTCTGCAGTTGTTGGTCAGTATTAAAAACCGTCATCAAACAGGGTATAAAGTAACCAGTAATGACCCATGGGAAGATGGCCGTACTTTAGAGTGGGCGACAAACTCACCGGTTCCTTTTTATAACTTCGCACATACACCAAAAGTAAATGATATTGATGAATATTGGGAAATGAAGCAGCGTGGTGAGAAACCAAATGGCGCGCCTTATGAAGATATTCATATGCCAAAAGATACGTCAGTTGGTTTCTGGATTGGTGCTTTTAGTTTGGTATTTGGCTTCGCAATGATCTGGCACATTATGTGGTTGGTAGCCGTAGGCGGTATTGGCATGCTAATTGCAGTCCTGTTTAGAGCCTTTGACTATGATCGAGATTATTATGTGACGGCAGAGGAAGTTGAAAAAATTGAGTCAGAATATATAGAAGGAGCGAAAGCATGAGCGCGGGAGTATTAGCAACGAACCATGATGCGCATCATGATCATCATGCGGCAGCAGAAGCAGATAGAAATGTATTTGGCTTTTGGATTTATATCATGAGCGATTGCATTTTATTTGCATCAATTTTTGCAGTATATGCCGTTTTATATAAAAATACTTTTGGGGGTATCGGACCCAGTGATGTGGCGAGTTTGCCTTTCGTCTTTATAGAAACCATGTTGTTGCTAACAAGTAGTTTTACTTATGGGATTGCAATGTTGGTTCGCAGGCGAGGCCTGAAGAACCAAATGTTTATGTGGATGGGTTTAACGATTCTTTTGGGCGCTTGCTTTTTAGGAATGGAGCTTTATGAGTTTTCGCATCTTATTCATGAAGGTGAGACATGGCGCAATAGTGCTTTTCTATCTGCATTTTTCACACTTGTGGGTACACATGGATTACATGTATTTGTTGGGTTGATTTGGATGATCATTGTCATGATTCAAGTTCAAAAGCATGGCATTAATACTAAGACCACCACGAAGTTAAGTTGTCTCGGTCTGTTTTGGCATTTCTTAGATGTAGTGTGGATTTTTGTGTTTTCAATTGTGTATTTGATGGGAGCAATAACATGAGTCATGATGCTAAAGTAGATCTAGAGTCAGGATGCTCGCATGGTTCAGTAACCTCTTATATTATTGGTTTTGCGCTTTCTATTTTGATTACGGTAGCTGCATTCTTAATTGTAGGAAATAAAGTTTTCCCGATAATGGGGCTTTATCTTTCCATTACGGTTTTAGCGCTATTACAGTTATTGGTGCAGTTGTCATTTTTCTTACATCTTAATTTTAAATCAGAAGGGCGTTGGAATTTAATGGCCTTTATTTTTACCTTAATCGTAGTATTGATTTTAGTGTTTGGGTCAATGTGGATTATGTATAGCTTAAACTATAATATGATGCACTAGGTAGGGTTGATGAGTGATAAAGGATTATTACAGACTCACTAAACCGGGTATTATTTATGGGAATAGCATCGCGCTGATTGGCGGCTTTTTATTAGGCGTTCAGCATCATTTCCCTGTTCTTATATTTTTAGCAAGCTTGGTCGGTATGGCATTGGTCATAGGCTGTGGTTGTGTGCTGAATAACTATATTGATAGAGATATTGATCAGTTAATGTCTCGAACTCGGAACCGTGTATCAGTTCGCGGTGTTATCTCTTTAAAACAAGCTATGGTTTTTGCGGTGGTCTTAGGTATTTTAGGACTGGCTATTTTAGCGCTTGCAGTGAACCTTCTAACAATGTTTGCAGCCTTATTTGGGCTATTTGTTTATGTGGTCTTATATAGCCTTTGGTTTAAAAGGTCTTCTGGTTTAGGAACTTGGGTCGGTGCTATTTCGGGTGCCATGCCGCCTGTTGTAGGGTATTGTGCTGTCACAGGGAGATTAGATCTTGGTGCGGTATTAGTTTTTCTTATTCTTTATTTTTGGCAGTTACCGCATTTTTTTGCCATTACTATTTTTAGAACCAATGACTATAAAACTGCAGGCATTCCCGTTTTGTCGGTGACACAAGGTGTTCAGAGTACAAAATATTGGACGTTATTTTTCTTATTTGTTTTTCTATTTGTTTCTGTACTGCCTTTTTGTTTTGGGTATGTGGGGATTTCTTATCTTATAGCTGCTTTGATGCTCAGTGTGCTTTGGCTGCTTTCTGCAATCAAAGGATTTAAAAAAGAAGAGGATACTGTATGGGCCAAACGTG
>CAXBFV010000246.1:0-2796 GCA_963974985.1 uncultured Gammaproteobacteria bacterium
GAGCACACGTCCTTTAAAAAATTGAACGCCTTTGGTTAGATTTGAAATTAGACTCTGGAAAGATTCTTTAAGATGGTTTACCTCTTCTTCTTTACCTTTTTCAATATCTGGAATTTTGATTTTAAAAGTGACGTGCGCTTTTACTAAGTAATAACCAATAACATACAAAACAGTAAGCGATAAACCCACTAAAAAACTATCGAAGGGGTAGAAGCCCGCAACACTAATCTCAGGCAACACAAACCATAATATAGCCAATACGCAAATGCTAATACCGGCCTTCCAAAAACTATTATTCATCGTTACGCCCTTTAAAATATATATCTAATTTAAATTAAATTTAAATAAAAGACATGAAATTTTACCAAAACAATTTAGATGGTAAATTATCAGCCTTAATAACAAACAGGAACAATATTAATCCTCAAGGCCTTGAGTTGCAAGTATAAAAAATATCTTAGGACAAGATTAAATTATACTTTTTCTCTATACTGGTTTTGGCAGTACGTTTCCTTAATAAAGAAAAGTCCTACTAGAAGCGCCAAAAAGAAAAAGATGACGCATAAACTAAATGCCCATTGGTAATCGCCAAGCGTATAGACCGCCTTTCCTGCTTTGGAAAGACCATTCCAAACCTGAGATAAAACATTACCCCCCAGCATTTGAATCACCGCCGCCCCTAAAATAACCAACATATTATTAAAGGCCATCGCAGTCGCTGCTAAATATTTTGGTACATTTTCAACCACCACTGTAAAAGATAAAGTTTGAGCGGCAACCGCAGAACCAAAAAGGAAAAACCAAATCGAGTAAGCTGTGAGGCTCATATTAGGCCCCCAAATTATAACGCTTGCGGATAATACACCTAAGGCTGCACAAAAACACAATACACTCTTACGCCTTTGAATCAAATCGGACAACAAGCCAAAAATCGGACTCCCTATCCCCATCCCCAGCCATACAAAAGAAATAATCACTCCAGCAGAGTCCGCTGTAAACCCTTCTTGCTGCATAAAGGCTGGACCAAATAAAGACCCTACCAATTCAATGGAAGGATAAATCAAAAAAGAAAAAAGACCAATCATTAAAATCTGAGGGTTCTTCAACAGCTCAAGAATATTTCTAAAGACTTTCTTTTCATTATTCTTAACTTCTAATGTTTCCTTCTTATTAATTAAAGCAGCTTGATCACCCACCTTTTTCTTATCTTGCGCAAAGATAAAATAAACAACAGCTAGAACAAATCCAAAAACTGCCACACCTTGAAAAATTAAACGCCAATTATCATCTGAGAACTGCATTAAAAAAATCAAAGGTACGCCCGCAAGAATAGGCCCCAAAACCCCTAAGACTTGTGTCATCCCCGCCATAAAGCCAAAAATCTTGTAGGGAAACCATTCTATGGTAACCTTAAGCAATAATACAAAGGCAAAAGCTGAACCACAACCAATCAAAAAGCGTCCCAACCAAGCACTTACCAACCCTTCTGAAAAACTAAACAGCAAAGCGCCTACAGCACATATTAATATAGCGCCTGCTCCTGCTTTTTTTACCCCAAATCGATCCAGTAAAATACCGACTGGGATTTGCATCGCAGAATAAGCAATAAAGTAGGCTGCTGAAATCACAGCTAGATCATCTGCCTTAATTCCTAATGAACTTTGGAAAGGGCCTTGAATAGAAGCAATAGAAGCTCTTAAAAAAAACTCATAAACAAAAAATAACCCACCGAGCAAAAATATAAGGCAGCCAAGCAGTGTCACTTTGTTCTGTAAACTCTTCTGCATGATACCCTTTTTGTTTTTATCCGCTTAATAAATAGAGTCTAGGCCAAAAGACAACATCTGTATACACCCATACAGGCGAGTTAAATCACCATAATTTTACTCAATATGTCTGACTATAAAGTGAGAACCATGGCAATCAAGCTTGAGTGTATTCCTCTACATTCCCCAACCAACGATCCACAATTTTTTCACTCTGCTCAGGGTGTTCTTGAACCATCATTTCAGCATCTTTTTTAACGACTTCAAACCAGGGATAATCACGCTCAAGCACTGCAATTTTAAAACCGATATCTCCCGTTTGCTTAGTCCCTAAAACCTCCCCAGGGCCTCTTAACTTCAAATCTTCTTCGGCAATTACAAACCCATCATTACTTTCACGAATGACTTTTAATCGTGCTTTTGAAGTTTGGCCAATCTCAGAATTATAAAGTAGCACACAACTACTTTGTTGGTCGCCACGCCCTACACGGCCACGCAACTGATGCAGCTGTGATAATCCTAAGCGCTCAGGATTCTCAATAATCATAATCGAAGCATTGGGGACATCGACTCCCACTTCAATCACGGTTGTCGCCACCAGCAAGTCTATTTCACCGGCTTTAAACTGTGCCATCATTTCAGTTTTTTCTTTGGGTTTTAAACGCCCATGCACCAATCCCACCTGAAAACCTTTAAAGGTTTCCGTCAGCTCTTCAAATAATGCTTCAGCATCCTGTAAAGTCTCCATATGCTCTGAACTTTCAATTAAAGGACACACCCAATAGGCTTGTTTTTTTTCTGCAAAATGATGCCCTAATCGCGTGATCATTTCTGAACGCTTGTGATAAGGCAACACCACGGTTTGGATAGGGATTCGATCTTTGGGCAATTCATCAATGACAGAAATATCTAAATCCCCATAAATTGTCATCGCCATAGTTCTTGGGATAGGGGTTGCCGTCATCGTTAATTGATGTGGGTAATATCCAGACTGCAGTCCTTTTTCTAAAAGCTCTAGACGCTGCTCTAC
>CAXBFV010000247.1:0-2787 GCA_963974985.1 uncultured Gammaproteobacteria bacterium
GGTTGCCATTTTCTTCTAAATTTTCTTTTAAGAGCTGTCCTGCAGCAAAGGGCACAATAGGATCAAAGCTACCATGAGCGATAAGCGTAGGGGTGCTTTGATTGATGGCCTTGGTTTTTGTTTTAAAATGCTCCCATGCTGGCATGTACGTAGAAAGGGCAATGATAGAAGCAAGTTTTTGTGGGTATTGCAAAGCTGTATTCACAGCAATGACACCGCCTTGAGAAAAGCCCGCCAGAATGATTTTATTAGCCGGGATACCTAAAGCAATTTGTTGGTCTACGAGTTCAGAAATTTGATCGACTGATTTCTGGATACCCTCAATATCCGCTGAAGCACTGATATCACCCATACTTTTAATATCATACCAACCACGCATGACCATCCCACCATTAATGGTAATAGGACGCATATCTGCATGGGGAAATATAAAACGCACAGCATGTTCTTCTGGGATATTAAGTTGAGGGACAATGGGCACAAAGTCATTGCCGTCAGCACCTAAGCCATGTAGCCAAATGACACAAGATTTTGCAGGCCTTTTAGGGTCAATAATGATTTTTTCCATCGGGTATACTCTATGAATTATACATAAGTGTATTATACCCATCACAAGGTTATTTATGACCTTACATTAGTGTTTTATTATTTAATGCCATAAAAAAAATAGATAAATTTCATTGTATAAAGTGTAAGGTTAGTTATGTTTTTGTATGTAAGTTTAGATTGCTTTTTGTAACCTTTTAATGCAAAAAGACTTGCCTTTACTCATTTTATTTATACGGCTTCACTGTCATTTCTTTTCGTTAGAAAAACACCGATTAGACCAAACAAACAAATAATAATAGCCACCCAAGCTGGTGCGAGCATATTATGAGTTTTATCAATCCAATAAGTTGCAATCATCGGGGTTAAGCCACCAAAAATTGCGAACGCAAGGTTATAGCATAAGGCAATGCCGGTATAGCGCACTTTTGTTGGGAAAAGTGTGGCAAGTAAAGCGGTGACATTCCCAATAATAAGCCCTGAGATGATGGCGATAACGATATAGGCAATCATTGGGTATTGATGTGTCAGAAGCATGTCAAAGAAGCTGTAAACTGACAAGATAAATAATATCGTTGCTGAAATGAGAACAGGCTTTAGTCCAACTTTATCACCGAGCCAGCCTCCAAATAAAATCACGCAAGAAAAAATAAAGAGGGGAATAAGGGTTAATAAAGCAATCTCATCTGCTGAATATTGATGTGTCATATTGAGATAACTGGTAATAAACAAATAAATCATGCTAATAATCGTGGCCTGAATAGAAATAATCATGGTGCCTAATAACACAGACTTTTTATGGTTTCTTAATAGTCGACCAATCGGAACTCTTGAGGTTGCATTGCGAATTTGTGTAAAAGCAGGGGATTCAAGCATATTTGAGCGCAAGACATAACTCATGGCGGCGAGAATACCGCCAAATACAAAAGCAAAGCGCCAACCATATTCATTCATGATATCTACAGGCAAGGTCGTCGCTAAAATAGCGTGAACGCCATCAGCCATAAATATGCCTAAATTAATGAATAAAAAGATCATGCCACAGGCTAATCCTGGACGGTTTTTAATGTGTTCTGTGACATAGGTGATGGCACCAGGAATTTCAGCACCAATTGCCATGCCCTGAAGGACTCTCAATGCGATAAATATAATTGACATCGTAACGCCAGCGGCTTGATGTGAAGGTAAAGCCGCCATGGCAAGTGTGGTGATGGCCATGATTAGAATTGAGAGTAAAAAAGATTTCTTCCTGCCGTATTTATCACCAAAGTGACTAAATATAATGCCTCCAATAGGTCTGGCAATATAACCAATTGCAAACACTCCAAAAGCTGCCACAACACTTGCAATAGGGTCGGTGCTTGGAAAAAATGTGTGACCAATATTGGTAGCAAAGACTGCGAAAATAACAAAATCATAAAACTCTAACATGCCTCCAAAGCTGGAGAGAAGCATGACTTTTTTATGTTCTTTACTTAAAAATCGTGAAGAAGATGCCATTAATAAATTCCTGTTTTAAAGCCCTAAAGTATTTAAAGTGCCAGAAGTGATTTTTTGAAAGGTTGACTCTTGAGCCTGAATATACTTCTCTGGAAGCGGCTGCAGTGTGGTATCACACGAGCTGGTGATAGCCGTTTTAGTACCCTGGGCTAGTTTATAGCCTACAACCCCTATAGCGCCAATGCCTGTTGCCATAATGGCGGCACCAATACCCACCTCAACCGCTGTTTTCATAGTGTTGGGATAAATGTAAATATTGTTAAAATTTCCAGCAATCGTGAGAGGCGGCACAAAGGTTGAGAGGTTAATAAATTTAGCACTAGGTGTGAGAGACATATCAAGGGTTTGTTTGAGTAGATTGATATCACCAGCAAAGTTTACAATGGCGCCAGAAAGATTTAGCGTCGAAGTATTGGGATTAATAATAAAATTACCCTCTTTAGCGCTGGCTTGAAAAGCACCACATTTAAGATTGAGCTTATTATTAAAGCCACTCCCGGATAGCAAAGAAAAGAACTTTGTAATGGGATTTTCAGAAGAGATAAACTGATAATCTAGATCTTTAACGCCTATTTTAACACGTCCTGTTAGGTGGTCTAAAAGTTCCTTGGTGGTTGTACCCTGGCTTTCAGCAATACTATCGACCATTAGCTGTCCCTTGGATAAGCCGAATTTTTCAAGCTTTAAGGCCTCAATCATATGCTTGAGATTGATCACACCGCTATATAGGCTGTAATTTAG
>CAXBFV010000248.1:0-2779 GCA_963974985.1 uncultured Gammaproteobacteria bacterium
CATAATCCATAATTAAGCGCGCTAAACCTAACACGTGTGCTGCTCCTCCCATATCCTTATGCATGAGCAACATGCCAGCAGCACCTTTAATATCTAGGCCTCCGGAGTCAAAACAAACACCTTTCCCAACGAGCGTAACTTTAGGGTGATTTTCATTTCCCCAAACCATATCAACTAAGCGCGGTTCACGGTGGCTTGCTCGCCCCACAGCATGAATTCCTGGGTAATTTTCTTTTAAAAGATCCTCACCTATAATTTCTTTATATTTCGCAGAGAAAGTATGTGCTAATTTTTTAGCTTGTTGCGCCAGCTCTTGTGGCCCCATGTCTTCTGCAGGGGTGGTTACAAGGTCTCTCACCAAATAATGTGCACGAATATACTTTTCGATCTTTTTACACTCCGAAGGCAAAAACAATCTAACTTTTAAAGCCTTCGCTTTTTTATAACGTGTAAAAGCATAACAACCTAAACCATAACCAATAAAAGCTGATTCTTGGTCCAAAAGATTATAAGGATCCTCAAGGTGATAATCACCTTCAGGCAAACTCTGAGATAAGGCACCAATCGCCCACTTTGTCGTTAAGTCTGGACAAAAAATAATACGCGTTAACGCCCCACTTTTATCCAATAAACAAAATTTTTCTGAAGGCTTTACTTCAAACCCAGTACTTGCTAAACAAATTTTTTCGAATTCACTCGCATCCTTTTCCAGCCATGGTTTATAGGATTTTACATCTAATAATAAAACAGGGGTCGATTCTTCTTTTGCGCGCATATAAAAACATGAAAGTCCCATAATTTACCCTCTACTTAATTTATTTTAATTTTTAATCAAACCTAAAAAATTTAAAGTCTAACTATTTAACCAACCATTAAAGTGACGAATATCTTTTACAGAGATAGTCCCTGCATCAAACTTTAATCGTAAAATAGAATTTATATAATTATATTTTGCAGCAGCCAAGTCTGTCATGGATTGAAACATAATTCTTTGTTGATCCAATACATCGGTAATCGTATTTGTTCCAACTTTATACTGCTCTAGAAACTGTTCATAAGCCACTTTCGAAGACTTAACAGATTGCTGCAATGCTTTGACCTGGTTCATCACCGCAATAACCGTATTAAAATCATTTCGTGTAGATTGCTCAAGTGACCGATAAATATCAACTGTTTTATAATGCTGCGCCTCATAGTTTTGAGCTGCTTGAAGGCGTGTGGCAAAATCTGCACCACCATTCAAAATATTCCACGTTAGGTTCAAGCCAATATAACCACTTTGTGAATGAAACTGTAAACCTGAAGCTCCCACCACGTTAGCATTACCACTCAAAGCCGTTGCTGTATAGCTTGCGGTTAAAGACAAGCTTGGCAAAAACAAGCTGTCTGCTGTATCTACCAATGAATCACTTGCTTCGGTGGCATAACGTTGTGCAATTAAATTATTATTATGTATTTTAGCCAACTCAAACCAAGCATCGGCTTTATTAGGGGATGGCGCTACAAAAACCACATCCTGCTTTAATGGTGCAAATTTTTTCTGAACAACGCCTGTTAATTTATAAAGTGCATACCAATTTACCTCTAAGGCATTTTTGTTTTTAACTAACGTTGCTTGCGCTGTGTAGAAGTTTGCATCAGCCTGCTTCACATCCACATCGGTTGTCATACCCGTTTTAAACATTATTTGCGCGCGCGCTAAAGTACTTTCTGCAGCTTTTAAATTAGTTTCTGAAAGTGAGACATTATCTTCTGCCAATAATATATCAAAATAAGCTTTTGAAACTTGCACAATAAAACTCTGTTGTTGAGCGTCGTAAGTCGACTCAGCAGCCGAAGCAAGCTGCTTTGAATATTGATAGCCAGCAAAGACACCGTAATTTAATAGCGCTTGGTTTAATGCAATCCCAATACCTGCTGTTTTAAAGTTTCCGGAAATAGCACTATCAAAACTTGCATGGGTGATACTCACATTACCCACAATCGTAACGTTTGGTAAAGCTCGGCCTAGATTAATGCCTACAATCTCTTTCTGCTCATTTCTTGTGGCTTTTTGAGCATTTAAAAGAGGTGAATTACTTAAGGCCTCTTGATACACCTGAGACAAATTCTTAATTGAGCCGGTTGTCACTACTGCCGCATAGGATCCAATAGAAAAACCACCTAATAGCAAGGGGACTAGAAATCTGGCGCTTAGTTTCATAGTTTGGTCTCAGTCATAGTTGAATTAATATCATGGTTATCAAAACCTACTTCAAGCTTATGATAGAACCTTCTGGTTTTCCACCCATTGATAGACACTTTTAATGGCTGCGTCTAAGTTTTGAGGGTTATCACCACCGGCTTGTGCCATATCAGGACGACCGCCACCTTTTCCACCCACTTGTTCTGCAACAAAATTAACGAGTTTCCCCGCTTGATAAGTCTTAGTCACACTTTTAGAAATACCCACAGCAAGTTGTGCTTTGCCATTATTCTCAGTGCCTACCACGGCAATCAAATTTTGGTGCTTAGATTTAAGCTGATCAATATGATCACGCATGATCTTCATATCGACATCAGGCATGACTTTGGCATAAACTAAAACATCCCCCATGGCTTTAGGCTCATCTTGAACATCTTGTGATGAACCACCCAAAGCAAGCTGTGACTTCAATCGGGCAATCTCTTTTTCTTGAGCCTTTGAAGTACTCACTAATTTGTCTAACTTTTCAACTGCATTGGCTTTTGTCGCTTTTAATTTCTGCATGACTTCTGCCAAACAAGCTTCATTCCCGTT
>CAXBFV010000249.1:0-2763 GCA_963974985.1 uncultured Gammaproteobacteria bacterium
AGTTGCTTTGATGATGCTCTTTTGAGTTTAAGTAGGTTGTAAAAACTTTAAAAAGGGTAATCAGTCCTGGATTCCTACTTCAGGAGGGATGACAATATTAAGTACTCTTATTTAAAATAAAAGCATTGTCTTATGTCTGAAGAAACTGCCCCGATGAAAACTGTTTTAGCTGAAAATGTCAGTGGTATCCTAAAAGTAACTTTGAATCGCCCTAAGATTTTGAATTGTTTGACGCCTGAGTTAATCAATGAGTTAACGAAAATCTTTCAGGAAGCAGCATTAGATAAAACAGTGCATGTGATTATAGTTCAAGGGTCTGGGCATAATTTTATGGCCGGTGGCGATATTCGACTCTTTAAAGGATTGATTGATGATCCTAAAGGCATTGATGTTGAGAATCTAAATAGTATTGTGGTGAGAGCACAAAATCTTATTCGTGAGATCTATGATATCAAAAAGCCCGTCATTGCTGCGGTTGAAGGGGCTGCCGCAGGCTTTGGTTTAAGTTTGGTAGCGGCATGCGACTTTGCTATTGCCACGGATAAATGTGTTTTTACGACTGCTTATAGTGGTATTGGCTTAACGCCTGATGGGGGTGCAAGTTTTATCTTGCCGCGTGTTTTAGGCGTAAGAAAAGCCAAAGAGCTTATGATGTTGGCAGAACAGTTTGATTCTGAAGAAGCGCTTGCGATTGGGCTTTTAAATAAAGTGGTGCCTGCAGATACGCTGGTAAGTCATGTTAATAAGCTGGCGGTGCGTTTGCAGCATAGTTCACATTATGTGATGGGTAATGTAAAGTATTTAGCCAATACAGCCTTTGAGCGTTCTTTGTGTGAGCAACTAGAAGCAGAGCGTTCTTCTTTTGTGGCCTGTGCCCAAAGAGAAGATTTTAAAATTGGGGTGAATGCTTTTTTAGAAAAGAAGCTTCCTAAGTTTACCAAGTAGTTAGTGGGTAACTGAATTTAATGCCCATTATTTTCAACCTAGGGGAGCCTAAAAGAAATGCTTAATTTTGCCATGCGAGGAGTTAAAAAACTGCATTTTGTGGGTATTGGTGGTGCCGGGATGTGCGGGATTGCCGAAGTATTTCATACTTTAGGGTTTGTGGTGACAGGCTCTGATGCCAAAGCTTCAGAAGTAACCGATAGATTATCTCAACTAGGGATCAAAGTTTTTATTGGGCATGATGCTCAAAATATAGCGCAAGCGGATGCGTTAGTGGTTTCAACTGCGATTGATTTGGTGAATCCTGAAATTCTAGAGGCAAAAGAAAAAGGATTGCCTGTTCTACGTCGTGCTGAAATGTTGGCGGAACTCATGCGCTTTAAATATGGGATTGCGGTGTCGGGCAAAACGACTGTGACCAGTATGATGGCCTTTATTTTTACTCAAGCAGGATTAGATCCGACTTATGTGATTGGTGGTAAGGTTAAACAATTTGATCACAATGCAAAACTGGGGAAAGGGCAATATTTTATTGCCGAAGCCGATGAGAGCGATGCATCCTTTTTGCATCTTTCGCCAATGGCAGAAGTGATCACCAATATTGGTGAAGATCATATGCAAACGTATGCGGGTAATGTGAGCCAATTAGAGCAGGCCTTTTATGACTTTTCCATGCGCTTACCTTTTTATGGATTTCTAGTAGGTTGTAGTGATGATGCACGGGTTAAAGAGATCATGGAAAAGCTTCCTCGAAAGTCTTTTAGTTATGGTGTAAAAAAAGATGCTGATTATTGTTTTTATGATTATAAAATCAAGCAGGGCGTTGCGCATTTTTCAGTAAAAATTAATGAAGTGAATTATAGCTTTCAATTACCTTTACCGGGCCAACATAATGTTGAGAATGCTGTGGCAGCTATTGCTGTGGCCCATCAATTAGGCATTAAAATCGAAGATATTCAGAGTGGACTCAAAAACTTCCCAGGGATCACACGACGTTTTGATCGTTATCAAGATGTAGGGGTGCATGGTAAGTTTATTGATATTGTTGATGATTATGGTCACCATCCAGTAGAGATGGATGCAACCATTCAATCTGTCCGTGAGCTATATCCTGAGCGTCAAATGGTCTATGTCTTTCAACCCCATCGGTACACGCGGACACAGTCTCTTTTTAATGAGTTAATTGAGTCGCTAGAAAAAGTAGATGAGCTGATTTTATTGGACGTGTATCCAGCCAGTGAAAATCTGATTGAAGGTGCTTGTTCTTCGGATTTACAAAAAACCTTAGAAAGCAAAGGCAAAAAATGTCAGCTAGTTAAAGATGCTGAAGAAGCCTATGAAATTATAAAGCCCATGATTAAAAACAACGATGTGTTGGTGATACAAGGGGCTGGAGATGTGGCTGGTTTGTTAGCGCTTATAAAGTAAAAAAGGCCCCAACCAAAAACAACAATATGTTGGGGCTACTGTGGAACAGTGTTCAGATAAATGCCAATGCAATTACTTTTATTAGATGGTACGCAATGTTGGATTCCTGGTGTCTCACTAGCAGACCAATTTTTTGGTGTGATTGTAAATATATTAGTAACTGGGCCAGCAGATGCCAGACCTTTGTAACTATAAAACTTTATAGTGCTGTTATCATCTTTTTCATTCTTATACGTATAAATAATTTGCGCCGTAGATCCAGGGAGCCCACTCACAAATGAAGACTTATATGCGTATGCTGAATCAAGCTTATAGTAACCAGTTTTTAGTTTGCCTTTACGGTTCTTCAGCAATATTTGTGGGTTGATGGAGGCTCCTTTAGTTTTCCAA
>CAXBFV010000250.1:0-2746 GCA_963974985.1 uncultured Gammaproteobacteria bacterium
GAAGTGACTTTTCAGATTAGTGGCTTTGTGCCTTATGAAGATCAAAAGCATTTTATTGAATATCAAACTGTGATTACCGGCAGCGGTAAGACAGTGATTGCGCGTTAGGAGAGTGAGATGAGTTTTCAACAAAGCTATGAAACTGAACTCAGGCATATTCGTGAAACTGCGAAAGACTATGCAAAGCTACACCCCAGTGTGGCGCCTTTTTTAGAAAATTGGTCGAATGATCAAGATGTTGAGCGATTGATCGAAGCCTTTGCTTTTTTGACTGCGAAAGTTCAGAAACGTATTGAAGACGGGATTCCTGAAATTGGTCAGAATATTCTGAGAATGGTATGGCCAAATGCTTTATCCCCTATGCCTTCCCATTCTATTGTGGCTTTTAATGTGGGTTCTAAACTTAAGACGGCCGATTATTTAATTGAGAAAGGCCATAAGCTGCATTGTGAAAAAAGTGGTCAGAATTTTAGCTTTGAAACCCTGCATGATGTGAAGCTTTATCCTTTGGAGCTTAAAGATGTTCGTTCAGACCTACAGAATGATAAAGAAAAAATCACATTAGATTTTAAATTTTTAATGGACAGCCATTTAGGCGCGTTATCTACTTATAAACTGCCGCTTTATTTTGCATCGAGTCATCCTAATGCCTTAATGTTAGGTTTCTTATTAAAGGAAAATGTGCTCAAAACATCTGTGACAGATCAAAATGGCAAAGTTTTACCCGTAAAGGCTTCACTTTCAGCGAGCCAATACTTTGAAAGGGCAGGCATTGATGCGACGCAACCTGACATTTTTAAGTTAATTCCGTATTATTTTAATTTCATTGATTTAACACTTGAGCACGATGGTGCTGAATCGCTCAAACAAGTACAGGCCTTTAAAGTTGAAATTCAAGTTGCCTTAAAGGGTGCTGACTATTTGCCTTTGAATAAAGATCACTTAAGACTTTATGCCGTACCCGTAAAGAACCAAGATAAAGTCTCTGTATCTCCCGTTGTATTGACAGGAGAACGACATCAATACCCTTTACGTTTAGAAGGTAACTACGCTGAGTCTCAGGCAATTTCTAAAATTGAGAGCGTCGAAAGTGTGGCACACTTTGGCAAGTCCAAAAAAACCTTCCATGCTTCACAAGATTTTAATCTTGAAGCCAAAGGTAAGCGCGCGATGTATCAAGAATATATTGAGAATGAACCGTTGTCTGGCAGCCCGATGCTGTCACTTTCTTTTGATCAAGACCCCAGTAATTTAAATATGTCAGTGTCTGTAGAGGCGATGGGTTTCAGTTTAAATGCGCATGAGAGGTTAGGCATTGGAGATATCAAGTCTAAGCGTGAAAAGGCCGATGCTGAATATAGCTATCGTAATATCGCACATGTAACGCCCGCGATCATTCCTAATTACCATGAAAGCGGTTTGTGGACCTTAATGAATTATATGTCTTTGCGTTTAAATAAGCTGAATTCAGTGGAGGCTTTTCGTAAAATGCTTACCACCTTTAATGCTGATGCCATGGGCAAGAGCTCTCAACAGAAAGCGCTGACCAAGAAATTATGTGAAGGTGTCTTCAGTGTTAAAATATCTGTGGTCGAGCGTTTATACCATCGACACTTTATCCGCGGCAATTTAATCGAAGTGGGCGTTAAAGAAACACATTTTTTAAATGAAGGTGAGATTCATTTATTTGGCTCAATCTTAAATGAGATTTTACAGAGCTTAGTTGAAGTAAATAGTTTCAATCAGTTGCAAATGGTGGGGATTGAGAAAGGAGTGCGCTTAGAGTGGCCAATGATAGCGCAGCAATAAATTCTAGCTCCCTTGAAGCGGGTGCTGAAATTGCGGTGATCTCGCAAGCAAAGCAGGCAATTTCAAAGTTAAGTGTCCAGGCGCTCAATATGCCTTTCTATGTTTTGGTCTGCCAATTAAAAGCTTTGGTGCGGGCTTATCAAAATCAGGTTAATATTTCTGTGCACTATGTGAGTGCGGCGAGCATGGCTTTTATCGCGCGCGAAATTTCTGAAGTGCTATTAGAAGAAAAAGACGGTTATCTGCAGGTTACGGTGGTCGTGAACTTCATGGGACTGCAAAGCACGGATACGCCTTTGCCTTTGGTGTATCAAGAGCAAGTGGTGCAAGATGTGCATCGAGATCAGTTTGAGTTACATGATTTTTATAACTTCTTTAACCAAAGAGCTTTAACACTTTTAGAAAGTGGTTTGGGGAAATATGACTATCCCACGCGTTGTGATGAAGGCTTTAAAGATGGCCTGTCTAAAATATGGGTCGGTTTAAGTGGCCTATATCCAGAAATTGAAAAGGCTGAGAAGCCGAATAAAATTCAGCATAAGCTTTTAAAAAGTATGCCTTGGATATTTGGTAAGAACATGTCTTTGGCGAATATTGCGAAGGTGATTATGGGGCGCTTTAAAACAGATTATGAAAATTTGTGTCACGTGCATATTCATTTGCAAGATGCCTTTAAATTTTTGCCTAAGACTAAAGGCTATGAAGAGCTGAGAGAGGTGCTGCAATGGTTGTTACCCACACGATTGCTCTATAAGATTTCAATGTATATTGACAAGGCGATTCCAGCAACTTTATCTGAAGCACCATTATATTTAGGTTGGACGACAAAATTTAACAATAAGGGCGCTTCGGCACCTGAACAACAAGTTATTAAATTATAGGAGAATGCAGGCGTAATGCACATTATTCAGACTTCTTACACACAGACAATGCATCA
>CAXBFV010000251.1:0-2722 GCA_963974985.1 uncultured Gammaproteobacteria bacterium
CCTCAAATAGGATTTACATTTTTAGAACCTAAGACTCAACCGAATGCCTAATGTTTTAACCAACACCCCAACTCTTTAAAAAGTAACTAAAAAGCTTCAATGCTCCAGGCTTTTATAAAAATACCTTTCACCGTAGCGAGCAATAAAAAAATCTGGGAGAACTAATGAGTAAACACGGATACGTCAGAGTTTCATCAAGCCAAGAATCTGTTAACTTTCAAATTTCAACTTTGAAACATGCAGGCGTCCCAGCTTCTAGAATATTTATTGATAATGACTTAGGGAATGATCAACAAAGAGGCGGCATGCAACGACTCAAGAAAAACATTAAAGAAGGAGATAGCATTTATCTCCAAAAACTAGACCGCCTAGGTCGAGATGATATTGAGATGATTAAATTAATTGAGTTTTTTAATAAAAAAGCTATTTCCCTGCACTTCATTAAAGAAGATTTTTCTACTAAGGGCGATCGTGGAAAAATGATGCTAAGCCTCATGAGAGCATTATCTAAATTTGATCGATGCGCTGATCCAATGATGTAAGGCCAAGCTGATAGCTTATCCCTCAAGCCTTAATTCATTCATTTTGGTTTTGAGGACTTACCCCACCACAATACTTTTAATATTCACAAACTCTCTCATGCCTTCAAGGGCCACTTCTCGGCCAAACCCTGATTGCTTAACCCCTCCAAAAGGGATTCTGGGGTCTGATGCCACAAAGGCGTTAATACTACACATCCCAGAATCAATCTGATTTACAGCGATGTCTCGGGCTTTTTGTATATCCTGTGAAAAAATAGCAGCACCCAAACCATACTTTGAGTCATTAGCAATTTCTATCGCTTCCTCTTCTGTAGACGCACTGATAATTGCGACTACTGGGCCAAAGAGCTCCTCATCATAAGCCGGCATGCCTTTTTTAACATTTGTCAGAAGTGTTGCAGGATAATAATTACCTTCACCTTTAGGCACCACCCCGCCCAATAAACACTTCGCACCTTTTTGTATACTCTCTTGAACTTGCGCATGTAATTCATCTCTAAGGGAGAATTTAGCCATTGGGCCTAATTTACAGTCTGCATTCAATGGATCTCCAAACTGATATTTAGATAATTTTGTTTTAACTTGCTCAATAAACGCATCCAAAATATGCTCATGAACAATGATGCGTTTAGGGCTTATACAAACCTGGCCGGCATTTAGCATGCGCGCTTTGACACATTGCTCAACGGCATGTGTGATATCGGCATCTTCTAAAATAAGGTAAGGGTCGGAACCCCCTAGCTCCAAAATCACTTTCTTTAGCGCCTTACCGGATTGCGCGGCAATAATTTTTCCTGCCTGGTCACTGCCCGTTAACGTCACACCCTGGATGTCAGGATGATCGATAATCTTCTCAGAAGCATCATGATCAATAATAACATTAGTGACAAGATGGCTCGGGAAACCAGCATCTGTAAATGCTTTTTCAATTGCCAGCGCCGACCCAATCACATTTTTAGCATGCTTTAAAATAATCCCATTGCCCGCCGCAAGATTAGGAATAGCAAATCTCATCACTTGCCAAAAAGGAAAATTCCACGGCATCACAGCATAGATTAATCCAACGGGTTCATAATATTTATAGGCTTCAATATCTTCTGCTACTATTTTTTCTGGTCTTAAGAAAGCTGCTAGATTTTCAGCATAATACTCGCAATTCCGGACACATTTTTCAATCTCACCCAGCCCTTCTTGAATAGGTTTCCCCATTTCTTCTGCCATAATTTTTGCATACAGGGACTTATGCTGTGTGAAGTTTTCTGCAAGGGATAATAGTTTTTCTTTCCTTACACTGTGTGACGTTGTCTTCCACTTTTTCTGGGCCAAGGACGCGGCACTAATTTTTTTATAAATATCCTCAAGACAATCAATCGGATAATTGTTAAGAGGCTGCCCTGATGTCGGATTCGTGGTTGTATATTGATTCATAGCTACAAACTTATATATCGAAGACTACTCTTAAATTTAGAGCATCATCCTTACTTTATCGAGAGATCACATCCGCAAAAAGCACAATGACTCTGAACACACCCCTTTGTTTTAAGCTAGACTATATTTATCAACAATAAAAACTTCTTCAGCATGAGCACGACCTTTTATCAAAACTTACCCGCATCTAAATCGCTCTATAAGCTGCTCCAAACTGATAGTTTTATAGAAATCCCTGAAGACTGGTACATTATTATTACCGACATTACCAACTCAACGGAGGCTATTGAAAAAGGGAAGTACAAGGAAGTTAATTCTATTAGTGTCTCAGCCATCATTGCTTTATCGAATATCAATAAATCTATAGAAATACCCTATACCTTTGGGGGTGACGGCGTTTATTTTGCAATTCCCAAAACTTTATTTGAGTCTGTTCATCAAGCTCTAGCAGGAGTCCAATCCATGGCTCATGAGCTCTATAAACTATCGCTCAGGGTCGGTATTTTCAAACACTCCGACATTATAAAACTAGGCTTTCATTGTTTGACAGGGAAATTTAAGTCTTCGGGTCATACTTTTCAGGCCTCCTTCGCAGGCAAAGGTTGGAGCCATGCCGAGCACCTTCTAAAAAATCAAGACCCTCATAATTTATTTGCCCCTGAACTTCATCCTAAAAAATTACTTTCTAGCGAAGCAGATTTAATACCAATTGAATAATATATCACGGTGTTTTCTGCCAGCTTCTCAAGCAT
>CAXBFV010000252.1:0-2708 GCA_963974985.1 uncultured Gammaproteobacteria bacterium
CTCGGGAACTTTGTACTGTCCTCTGGTTATTACGATGCCTATTACACTAAGGCACAAAAAATTCGCCATTTGGTATGCAATGATTTTCAGACGGCCTTTGAAGAGGTCGATCTTATTCTTTCCCCTGTGACGCCAGATGTGGCGTTTAAAACAGGTGAAAAATCAGATGA
This sequence comes from uncultured Gammaproteobacteria bacterium, assembly GCA_963974985.1. GTDB lineage: Bacteria > Pseudomonadota > Gammaproteobacteria > Francisellales > Francisellaceae > CAUZSH01. The sequence goes on from CAXBFV010000252.1 coordinate 171, forward strand.
TCCCATCAGCATGTATTTATCAGATATTTATACCATTCCTGTAAACCTAGCAGGTCTACCCGCTATTTCAATTCCGGCAGGCTTCAAAAATGGCTTACCCGTTGGCGTTCAACTTATTGGCAAACATTTTGCCGAAGGTCAGCTTTTAAATGCAGCGCATCAATATCAACAACAAACAGATTTTCATACTCAAACCCCTTCAGATGAAATGTTAAAACAGGAGGTTTCCGCATGAATTGGGATATCATTATTGGATTAGAAGTTCATGCGCAACTTAAAACCAAATCAAAAATATTTTCAGGATCGCCTACACAATATGGTGCAGAGCCAAACACACAAGCCTCAGCTATTGATTTGGCACTACCCGGTGTCTTACCTGTCTTAAATCAAGAAGCCGTTAAAATGGCAATTAAGTTTGGCTTAGCCACAAATTCTGTGATTAATAAAAATTCTGTATTTGATCGTAAAAATTATTTTTATCCAGATCTTCCAAAGGGTTACCAAATCAGCCAGCTTAATATTCCTATTGTGGGTGAAGGCTCCCTTGATATTGAATTGGGAAATGGTGTCACTAAAACTGTTGATATCACCCGCGCGCATTTAGAGGAAGATGCTGGAAAGTCTGACCATGCAAAATTTGATGGCATGACAGGCATTGATTTGAATCGTGCTGGCACCCCGCTTTTAGAAATTGTTTCTGAGCCCGTTTTATATTCTGCAAAAGAAGCCGTGGCTTATGTTAAAGCGCTGCACACTTTGGTGAAACATATTGGTATTTGTGATGGCAATATGCAGGAAGGTTCTTTCCGCTGCGATGTGAATATTTCGCTAAAGCCAAAAGGTACCACCGAACTTGGCACACGTGCTGAGATCAAAAACTTAAACTCATTTAAATTTATTGAAAAAGCGATTCATCATGAATATCAGCGTCAATCCGCTCTTTTAGAATCAGGTGGCGAAGTCGTCCAAGAGACACGCCTCTATGATCCGGATAAAGATCAAACGCGCTCCATGCGTTCTAAATCAGATGCGCATGATTATCGTTATTTTCCTGATCCAGATTTATTACCCGTGGTTTTTGATGATGCTTATATTGAATCCATCAAGAAGGAAATGCCAGAACTCCCAGACAAACTGCGTAAGCGTTTTGCAGCACAATATCATCTCGCTGAAGAAAGCATCCTGCTGCTAACCAATTCAATATCAACCGCACATTATTTTGAAGAGGTTGCGAAACTTTCAAATGAACCTAAACTCAGTGCTAATTGGGTCACAGGTGAACTTTCTGCTTACTTAAATAGAAATGATTTAAACATCGACAATTCCCCTGTTTCTGCAGAAGAATTGGCCATACTTATTCAGCGCATACAAGATGACACTATTTCAGGGAAAATTGCTAAAACTGTTTTTGAAGCGCTTGCCTTAAAAGAAGGTAGTGTGGATGAAATTATTAAAGCTAAAGGCCTTAAGCAAATGGACGATTCTTCTGAGATTGAATCGATCATTGATGAAATCATTCAAAAGAACCCACAACAGCTAGAGCAATTGAGGGCCGGTAAAACAAAACTCTTTGGCTTCTTTGTAGGACAAGCCATGAAAGCCACACAAGGCAAAGCCAACCCCAAACAGTTGAATGATATTCTTAAAAGTAAGATTGGAGTCTAAGCATGTCTGCATCAACTGAGTCGCCATCATTCTCACATCCTCGTTACTGGGGGCCCTGGGCGCTTGTTTATTTAATCAAGGCTTTTGTACAATTGCCTTATAAATGGCAAATGAATATTGGCAAATCTCTTGGCATTCTTGGCTATAAAGTTGCCAAGCGTCGTAAACACATCACCATGTGCAATTTAAAAGCATGCTTCCCTGAAAAAAAACATGAAGAACTCGAGGTTATTTGTAAAGATGCCTTCGCCTCTATTGGGATGTCTGGTATTGAAACTATGATTGCTTGGTTTATGTCAGATAGACGCTTTAAAAAAATAAACTTTGAGGATTTAATTCACCCTGCCTTTAAAGAATGTAGTCAACAGAAAAAACCAATTCTATTGCTTGGCGCACATTTTACCTGCATGGAGGTGATTGGCCGCTATATGGCAACGCATTATGATCATTTTAATTTTGTGTATCAAAAGCATAAAAGCCCTTTCTTTGAGCATATCATGTCTAGCTCTCGTGGACGTTATGCTAAAAAATGCTTACAAAGAAAAAATGTTCTGGCTATCGTTAAAACATTAAAACGTGGCGAAAGTGTTTGGTATGCGCCGGATCAAGACTTTGGTAATGAGCGCAGTATTTTTGTTCCTTTCTTTGGCATCCAATGCTCAACACTCGTGGCTACCCCTTGGTTAGCTGAAAAAGGCAATGCCCAAGTCATGCCTTGTTACTATGTGCGTAAAAATGATTTATCAGGTTATACCATGCATGGCCTAGAGCCTTGGGAAAATTTCCCAACAGGTGACGACTACCAAGACGCCTTACGCTATAACGTCTTTTTAGAAAAAGCTGTTCGCCAGCACCCTGATCAATATCTATGGC
>CAXBFV010000253.1:0-2697 GCA_963974985.1 uncultured Gammaproteobacteria bacterium
GGATTTATCTTTTATTCCAGATAAGGGGCCTGTTTTTTCAAAAACGATTGGTTCAGATAGAGATGTTGCTAATTTGCATTCACCTGACCCGAGCGAGGAGCTTGGTTATGTTATGGATGCGATAAAACATATCAAGCAAGAATTAGTGGATGTGCCTTTAATTGGTTTTGCTGGGAGTCCTTGGACCTTGGCAACTTATATGGTTGAGGGTCGGGGCTCAAAACAATTTACTAAAATTAGAAAAATGCTTTATGAGTCTCCTGAAATATTAAAGAGTTTGCTCGCTAAAGTAACTGCTACGACGATTCAATATTTAAAAGCACAAGTTGATGCTGGTGTAGATGCTTTAATGATTTTTGATTCTTGGGGGGGTATTTTGTCTTCTCAAACTTATGGAGAATTTTCTTTATCTTATATGGATAGGATTGTTAAAGAATTAAAAAAATACTGTGATGTGCCTATTGTGTTGTTTACGAAAGGTGGCGGCTCATGGCTAAAAGAAATTATTCAAACTGATGCAGATGGAGTTGGATTGGATTGGAGTATTTCAATGCGTCAAGCAAAGAGTATTGTGAAAGATAAAGTGTGTTTGCAGGGAAACTTGGATCCTGCTTGTTTATATGGCTCCTTTCAAATGATAGAGCAAGAAGTTAGCCGTATTTTAGAAGAGTTTGGTGAAGGGAATGGACATGTTTTTAATTTGGGGCATGGAATTTATCCAGATGTTGATCCAGAAAAGGTGGCCTTTATGGTGGATGCTGTGCATAGATTAAGTTTGAAAGGTGGAAGTAAATGAGTAAATTTACATTTAAGAGAGATGAGCAAACAGGAGCAATGTGGGTAGAAACTGCATTAACAGGGAAAAGCCTGTTAACTTTGCCCGCCTTAAATAAAGGGACTGCCTTTACTGAAAAAGAACGAACCAAGTTTGGGCTTATTGGGAAACTACCTTACCAGATTGAGTCGATTGAAGAGCAAAAATGCCGTGCCTATGAGCAATATAAGTCTTTCAGGAGTGATATTGGTAAATATAGTTTCTTGAAGAATTTACATAATATTAATGAAACATTATTTTATAGACTGGTGCGTGATAATTTGGGTGAGATGTTACCTATTATTTACACACCTACGGTTGGAGAAGCAGTAAAGCGTTATAGTCGTCAATTTATTAGCCCTAGAGGGTTATATATTGCATACCCTGATCGTCATAGAATGAAGGAGATCATTAATAATCGGACTAATCATGAAATTAATATCATTGTGGCTAGTGATGCAGAGGGTGTGTTAGGTATTGGAGATCAAGGAGTGGGCGGGATAGAAATTCCTGTTGCTAAATTGATGGTTTATACTTTGTGTGCTGGGATTAATCCAGGTCAATATTTGCCTGTTTTCTTGGATGCAGGAACTAATAACAAGAAGCTGTTAGAGGATCCTCTTTATCTTGGCTGGCGTAATGAAAGAGTTTCTGGTGAAGCTTATGATGAAATGATTCAGCTTTTCATTGAAGCGGTTAAAGAATCTATGCCGGATGCCTTTTTGCACTGGGAAGATTTTGGTCGAGATAATGCGCGGAAAAATTTAGAGCGCTTTGAAGATGAAATGTGTAGTTTTAATGATGATATGCAGGGCACCGCAGCAGTACTTGTTGCGGCCTTGCTGTCAGCATGTAAAATTGGAGGCTTGGAATTTGCCGATCAAAGAATCATTATTTTTGGTGCAGGAACGGCCGGTATTGGTATTGCTGATGAAATTGTCCGAGTTTTAGTTATGTGTGGGCTTTCAGAAAAAGAAGCTTACTCAAAATTTTGGTGTATTGATAAAGATGGATTGCTTATTGATGGTGTAGAGGCTTTGGATTTTCAAAAGCCTTATGTGAGGAAGAAATCAGAAGTAGATGCGTGGGCAAAAGATAAAATGGGTGGTGTAGCTATAGAAGAGGTGGTTAGAAGAGTTGCGCCCACAACGCTAATTGGTTGTTCTGGTGTTGCAGGAGCATTTACCGATGAAATTATTAGCGAAATGAATCGGAGTAATGGGCGACCGATTATTTTTCCTTTATCTAATCCAACGGAAAGATGTGAGCGGGCACCTTCAGACATTATTCGGTTAACTGAAGGTTCAGCCTTGGTGGCAACAGGTAGTCCATTCGCACCAGTTGGCTACAAAGGAAAAGTATATAGAATTGCACAATGTAATAATGCTTTGGTCTTTCCAGGTATCGGGCTAGGTGTGGTGGCCATGAAGTGTAAAAAGCTCACGCAGAATATGCTATGGGCGGCTTGTAAAACATTATCAAAATATCCAGTTAAAGATGATTCATTGGATGAAGCTTATAGCGTAAGTAGACAAATTGCTTTTTCAGTGGCGATGCAAGCCGTAAAAGATAAAGTTACAGCGATTGAAAGTACTCAAGATATTTGGCATCGAATTGATAATACCGTTTGGGAGCCGAAATATTACCCTTATAAGAAGGTACCTTAATGAATATTTGTTATTATAAAGGTAAGCGTGCTTTAAGAGGCACCTTATTACCGAGAGGTTTTCAAACTGTTAATCGCTGCGAAATCCTTTAACTTAAGATTTTATGCATTCATTCAATTTTGTTCAGATATTATTCGATTTTGCTGTCTATTTTGGGTATTTTAAAAAACTTGAAATTATGCGTTGACAGATAGTAATAAATGCGTAGAATTGTCT
>CAXBFV010000254.1:0-2692 GCA_963974985.1 uncultured Gammaproteobacteria bacterium
GTCATTATCATCAAATGGATCAGGGCAGTAAGTTTGGTTATACCTCGGATAGGACACAGAAAGAGGGCAATAGCCTCTTCTTTAAGTCGGATCATGCAAACTATGCTCACAGTAGTTTTATCAATCTAAGCAACGTCACAGATCCTAAAACAGCAGGCAAAGAACGTCATTTAGATCATATCACGGCCACCACAGCAAACAGAACTGAAAGAACCAAGGGTGAACATCAGGAATCTTACGGTATTGATCCTACAGGCAAGACGGATAAACCGAATCAATTTAAGCATGTGAAGCCTGCGAGAGAAATTAATCAAAAGGTTGCACCGATTCAAGATGTGGGAAGAGTTAAGCAAGAAGCGCAGAATAGGGCGCAGGCGAAGCAGCAAATTATACTTCCCATGACAAGTGATAGTGAAATGATGAATAATCTTTCTGTTCAAGAAGGTTTTGCTGGTGGACAGTTAAATATCAAAGGGTTTGAATACTCACAGGAAGGCCTGTCAGGTAGTGGTCAAAAGATGCAAATAACCATGAGCATCACGGGCCAAGTTGATGTGCTTGAAAATAATAAAAAAGTTACACAAGAGATACTGGAGCAAAACAGAGATGAAATTAAGGCTCACCTTGAAGCAAGTGTACATAATGTTTTTGCAAAAGTGGAAGTTCTTATTCATAAACCTTTGCCTAAAACGATTGAATTAGGAGTGAAAGCTAAATTTGGAAACTCTGACCTAACTCTTAGTATTGCTCCAGTTATGGGGGAAAGCTATGTTTTTAATGGGACATCAACGTTAAATGTAAACTATAGAGGTAATGATTGTTTAATTCAGGGTAATATTATACTGGATGTAACAGCCAGTTTTGAAGGCAAAAATAAAAAAGGTAATGCTCATCCAGATCACTCGTTCATGGAAGATTATGCTGATGCAAGAATGATAGCTAAAATAGGGCTTGATGTAGTTGAAACTGGTGCAGAATGGATAGGTGGTTTTGCTCTAGCCTATGCCACACCTTAAGGAATTTGATAAGTTATGATAAAAAAAATACTGATATGTATTGTTTGCCTTTTATTTTTAGCAGCAGTCTCAACGGAAATATATTCGGTATATTTTACAATTACTCATATGAAACTCTCTTCTGAAGAGTTAGCTAAAGATGGCTTTATAACTTTCTTAATGATGCTCACTTTACTGCTATTTTGTTTTTTTATGATAAAACATAAGTTTTCTAGTTTCTTTATAGCCATTTTTTCCTACTTATTATGGCAGCATACGTTATCTTTTTATCCCTTTATAAGCCTAAGTATTATTGATAATGTTAAATTCACATTAACTTGGCCTTTGGTATTGCCGCCACAATCAAACTTGGTTGTATATTTTTTAAGTATGGTTTTATGTTTTATGGTTTTAATTTTTGATTTACTTAGTTTCTTCCAAAAAAATAAAAATCTCTAATTGCTAGCATGATTGTTATTTCATTAATTGCTCTATAGGATGCTGTAAAATGAAAAACATTCAAATGAAAAATTACGCATATACATTTATAGCTTTATCAACGATTATAAATTTTGTGATTTTTTCAACTGGCTATACATATTTTGTTGTTCTGCATGGTTTAGAAAATTCAAATTTTTGGTTTAATACTTTAACATCAATGGTCTTTTACTGTTTAATTGTCTTTTTTGCGTGGGAAAAAAATATTATTTCACCTATTTTGGTATTAATTACAATGGTGAATTTATTTTTTAGCTTTTCATGGAATTTAAGTGTTGCATTTAGCCTTTCATTTCCAAGCAATATTAATTTTTTGTTAAGTTTTTTAAATTTCTTTGTGGCTTTATTCTTAATCATTTTGTGGTTGAAGAAAAAGTTGACCTCCCCTTAGTTTTTGGGACATTTTCCAACCGAGAAAAAGGAGAAGAAAATGACCAATCAAAAATACACAGCAGAGTTCAGATGTGAGGCAGTTAAACTGGCTTTAGAGTCGGATGACACTTATCGAGTGATATCTGATAATCTTGGCATTAACTACAAGACTCTTACCAGCTGGATTCGAGGAGGCATGGCCTCAAAAAAAGATACTGACAAAGAAATTGATTATAAATCATGTTATCAAAAGCTTATCAGTGAAAACTCTGAATTGAAAAAGAAGCTTAAGAAAACAGAGACGGAGCGCGAAATATCAAAAAAGGCGTCTGCGTACTTCGCGAATCCAAACTCGTGAGGTGAGCTTTTGTGAAAAGACATAGCGTTAATTTTTCAGTTATTGACCTCTGCCAATTCGTAAAGGTGAGCACTTCTGCTTATTACCGCTGGTTAAAAAGACCAGTAGGTATTCGCGAGTGGAATAATCGATTGCTTGACGCTAAAATCAAATCAATATTTGATGAACGTAAAAGCAGGTATGGTGCCACACGCATTTATGAAGAGTTAAAAGATCGTAAGTGGAAAGTCACTTTTTCTAGAGTTTCTGCGCGCATGAAGCTTATGGGGCTGGTTTCTAAAGCTGCCAAGCGTTTTAAAACAACTACAGACTCAAACCATAATAAGCATGTATTTCCTGATGTCTTAAACCAAGAGTTTAACGCAAGTCAACCTAATCAAAAATGGGTGACGGACATCACCTATATCAACACACAAGAGGGTTGGCTGTACTTGTGTGTCATGATTGATCTTCATTCAAGAATGGTAGT
>CAXBFV010000255.1:0-2674 GCA_963974985.1 uncultured Gammaproteobacteria bacterium
TTCAGACTGTATTTATTTGGCCGGGATTATCACCTAATAGTGGAAAAAATTTTTTACCTTTGGGCCAAGGAGTTTTGCAGCCAGTCCTTACACGCGGGCCTTCATGTGCACCGCACAGCGTAAGCGTCAATAACGGGTGGTGGATCTCGGGACAATACGTTAACTCAACTAATCCTAATTTTTTTCACAAAGCTATGGTCTGTTTAGGCGGCAAAGCTATGAAATTATCTCCTGGTGATGATTTGACCGCTACTATTCAATTTGTTGGCGGAGAGTGGGTGCAAACAATTGCAGATTTCACTAAAATGGAAACAACAAGCTACACCCTTTCTTTATCTAAATTAGCTAAAACCCCTGATGCGACGCAAGCTCAGCATGTCGCTTACTTTGTAATTGAATTACCTTACTATAAAGATTTTCCTAATCTGGGATTTGCTACCAAATTTGGATCTATATCGATCACATTAAAAAATTCAGATCCAAATTTCAAAAACAGCATACATACACCACCAGGAACATCCTGCACTGAGGCTTATTCAGAGGATGGCTCAAATGATAAGGTTTGGAAGATAGATAGTTGTAGTGTTAATTCACTGCAGCCGACCACTTGAATTAAAAGCTTCTTTTATTAACTTTATTTCTGAGGGGTTGATTCGGGGCAATTGTATGAGCTAGCACAATATGATATCAATTAATTATATTCTGATTTCTCTTTGGGCAATATCTTCAGTTGTTTTGTTTCTTGAGTGCATGGGAGTATAGACCTACTTTTCGTAGAACTAAAAATGGCAAAATTATTGAGAGAAAATGTCAGCTTGATTGGCTGTTAATCATAGCCTAAATCGAGTCACCTCATGAAAACCTTAATTAATTTAATAGCCATAAACTATGTCATGGGTTCTTATGACATCTTCAGAATATTTTATCACAGCGATGCATCTAAATAATCAAAATATCAGGCACATAATAAAGCTAAAAATTAAGAGTTTGATACTTTCCCAATCCATCTTCTATAGAGAATATTTTCGATGGTGTTTTTCTTGTCCTGAAACATTTCTGTTTCAGACAGCATGGCTTCTTTAGGCGGCATATAAAAATTAAACTTAAATTTTCTGAATATCCTTCTAAGATTGCTCTGACTGCATTCTGTAAGCTTACTGATTGCGGTTAGGTCCATTTCTTTTTCATCTCGACATTCTTCGATAAAAGCAAGAAAACCTATGCCATATTGATGTTCAACCCTTTCAATAACGGTCTCAGATTTTGGTATGCCCATACTATGACTTCTCCTTTTACTACTTTTAAATTAGCTTCTAACTTGCCTTTAAGGCATAGTCAAATTCAAGGCTGTTTTTTAAAATATAATCTCTTAGTTTTTTAATTGCACTTGTTTCAATTTGTCTTATTCTTTCTCTGCTTAAACCAACTAAAGCTGCAAGGCCATCTAATGTTTGTTTATCATGACCGCCTATGCCATATCTGTAGCGAATAGTTAGAATTTCATTATCCGAAAGATTTTCTTTAAGAATGGTTTCTAATATTGCTGAAGTTTGGTTTATGGTGAATGCTTCTTCTGCTGTTTGTTGGTAGCAAACCAACTGCTCAGATACATCTTCATCATCAACAGAGCCTACTTTTGTTTTTGCATTTAGTGCGCTTTTTGCTAATGAGTTATATTCTTTTACTTTGCCATCAACAGCTTCTCTATTGGCATCACGAATTGCTTCATTTGAGTGAACAGGGATACGGATTAAATTATCATTATTAAGGACAGACCTTTGAATCTTTTCTTGAATCCAGAAATAGGCATAGGTGCTAAAGGCATAATTTAAACTCAAATCAAATTTATCAATTGCCTTTATAATTCCAGTTACCCCTTCTGAAACCAAGTCATCAATTTCTAAATTTTTAACACTATAGTTTTTTAAAACTTTAAGTGACAGCTTATAAACCATACGCATATTGTGATCTATGATTTTATTCCTGGATTTAAGGCAGCCGTTATCCTGATAGGACTTAATAAGCGCATATACCTCTTTTTTACTGAGCAGTGGCAGGGTCTTTATTGGCTCAAGTATATCAACTTCCATGTGTATTTCTTAGTGCTCAATTAAAAGAAAAATACCTTAACAAATTCAAATAGATAGTGATAGATAATTTGTTTGTTATTTTAAAGAATGGGTTCTATGAAGCTAGCTTGATAATCATAGGTGGTGGAAAAGAGTTGTTTTACGAATTCATACTGGAGTTACATAAGCTAAAACCTTATCTTTAAGCAGCTATAGAAGAGGTTTTGGACGAGGCTTAAATCCCTACAGTTCTTTCTCTAAATTCCTGCAATTCTTTAGCTTCAACGCATAAGGTTGAAGTGGGTCTTGCTAGTAACCTTTTGATACCAATCTCCTCTCCAGTGTCTTCACAATAGCCGTAGTCTCCGCTCTTGATTAGGCGCAAAGAATCATTGATCTTATTTAAAAGTGAAGCCTCTCTATTCATGCGCTTTAGTTCGAGTTGTTGCAGCTCATGATTTGTCGCCGCATCAGCTTGATCAGCGCTTTTATCAGTAATGATTAAATCTTTTTTAAGCTTAGCTATTCCTGAAATTATGGTTTCTTTTTGCAGTTCTAAAAGTGATTTAAAATAGGAAAGCTGGCTGTCATTCATATAATCAGCT
>CAXBFV010000256.1:0-2663 GCA_963974985.1 uncultured Gammaproteobacteria bacterium
AAGCTATTTTCTCAATTTTGGCGCTTCGTGATCAAGTGGCGCCACCAACCATTAATTTGGATAACGTGGGTGAAAACTGTAATTTAGACTATGTGCCACATACTGCACGTAATATGAAGCTTGAGCGGGTTATGTCCAACTCCTTTGGGTTTGGCGGCACAAATGGTACGGTGATTTTTGAGAAAGTTTAAAAGCTATTAAGGAAATTTTATGCAACATAATTCAGCGTTTTTGAAACTCGTGGATGATGCGCGTCAAGAAGTTAAAGAGTGTGATGTGCATGCGTTAAAAAGTGAGTTAGATGCAGGTAATAATGAGTATTTGATTATTGATGTACGCGATGAGTCTGAATATGCTAATGGGCATGTGCCGAATGCGCTGCATATGAGCCGAGGAACCATTGAAGTTAAGATAGAGCAGCTTATTCCTAATAAAGAACAACCTGCGATGTTATATTGTGGTGGTGGATTTCGTTCAGTGCTTGCGACCGAAAGTTTACAGAAAATGGGGTATAGTAGTCTTATTTCTGTTGATGGTGGTATGCGAGGTTGGTTGGCTGCAGATTATCCGGTGATCAAGGACTAAAATATGTTTCGTATTGGGCAGGGGTATGATGTTCACAAGTACAGTGAAACGCCAAAGCCTTTAATTGTTGGGGGTATTGAAGTGCATCCAACAATGGGTGTGGAGGCGCATTCAGATGGCGATGTGGTGTTGCATGCTTTATGTGATGCTATCTTAGGTTCTGTATGTCTTCGCGATATTGGTTACCATTTTCCCGATACAGATAGTCAGTTTAAAGGTAAAGACAGTCAATTTTTTATACGTGAAGTTCAAAAAAAAGCGCTAGAAAAAGACTATGTTATTGGTAATATTGATATTACAATTATTGCGGAAGCGCCTAAGTTCTTAAACTATATTGAAGCGATGCAGCATTCTATTCAGAATATGTTAAACTTGGAAAAAGAGACGGTGAGTATTAAAGCCACTACAACTGAGAAGCTGGGTTTTATTGGTCGCAAAGAAGGCATTGCAGCTCAAGCAACAGTACTTATGATTAAACAATAAGAGGTAGAAATGGAAGAAGCATTTTGGATCGTTTTTGCAGCAGTTGTTGCAGCAGTTGTGGGCTGGGGTTTTGGCTTTCTTCAAGCTAAAAAAACAGGGAAGACATCATCACTTGCTGCTGACTTAGATTTGGCACGTAAAGAGCTTAGAGAATACCAAGAGAGTGCAAATAAGCATCTTAATCGTACAGCTGATTTGATTACAGACGTCTATGAAAAATGTCATGAGCTTCAAGAGCTGACCTTATCAGGAAGTGTACGCTTGAATAATGATATCTCTCGTCAATCTTTATTACAGCCAGCAACCTATGTGCATGATCGTGCAGAACATGATCAAAAAATGGCACTTCAGCATGAAAAGGAAGTCGAAGAAACTTTGAAGAAAAATGGTTCTCACTCAGATGAGTTAATCGTTGATATTCCGCCTCGAGATTATGCGGGAAAATAGTTGTTTAAGTTTTGTTGTTATTAGGCATTAAATTAAGACTTCTAAAAGTCGTCTAAAATTAAATGATATCGTCTTCCCACGACTTGATCACGGGATCCATAATAGGCAACTAATATAGTTTTTCCAGTTAATTAATAAGTTATTTGCATATACCTAGGGTTTATTTCATTAGATCCTAGTGCGTGGATTGTTAAATTAAATACTTCTAACAGTGAATCCCGCGATCAAGTCGTGGGAAGACGGTGCTATTTTATGTTATTAGGTGAAATAAAAAAAACTCCTGAAGACTTTCAGGTTATTGAAAAACTTGGCTTTGAGCTCTCAGGCGAAGGGGAGCATGTTTGGCTTTTTATTCAAAAACGGGATTTAAATACGCAAGATATTACAAAACGTTTAGCGCGATTAGCAAATGTGCCACGTAAAGATGTCGGTTATTCTGGCCTTAAAGATAAAAATGCTGTGACTCAGCAATGGTTTTCTGTGAGGTTTCCTACAGGTGAGGAGCCTGACTGGCTTACATTAAATGATGAGCAGCTTAAAATTTTAAAGATTCAGAAGCACCATAAAAAACTTAAAGTAGGTACACATCAATCCAATCATTTTAAGGTCAAGGTGCGTGGTTGTCAGATAGATGATCCAGTTGCTCTAGAGCGAACCTTAAAAGACATTGAAAAAAATGGCTTTTTAAATCTTTTTGCTGAGCAACGTTTTGGAAGAGAAGGTGCAAATATTCAGAAAGCAGAAGCTTGGTTAAAGGGGGAACTTAAAGTAAAGTCGCCCAAAGACCAAGGCTTTTTGTTGTCGGTATTACGTGCACAACTCAGTAATGCTTATCTTCTAGCACGTCAAAAAATAAATTTGATCAATAAAGCAATCTGTGGTGATATTGTAGGTTTTCCTGGTGCAAATAGCTGGTTTAATGTCACGGCTGATAATCTTGATGAAGTGAACCAGCGTCTTTCACAGAATGAACTTGTTTTAGCAGGTATTTTGCCTGGCGTAGATAAAAAATTAAGTTTGATTGCTGAGGGTCGTGAGTTTGCAGAAAGAATTTGGAGCCAATTTGAGTGTTATACCGACTTACTTCAAAGGAAAGTAGAGATGGGCTTTCGTGCGGCCATAGTATGGCCTACATCATTTGTATTTAG
>CAXBFV010000257.1:0-2654 GCA_963974985.1 uncultured Gammaproteobacteria bacterium
AACAATTGCACTGTCAGCTGATTTGTTCAGGTTGTATAAAATTCGAAATTTATTTGCCAGTGTTGTTGATTGGTATCCATTTTGATTTAAGCAGGGATTACTCGCTGCATGTAAAGTAAGGGGTTTTGCGGGCTGAGCATAAACACTTGAGGCTACCATAATTGAAAACATTGCAGTCGCCAATGTTTGTATTGGTTTGATTTTCATGAATACTCCGTATCAATTTTTTAACTAACGGGAAGAAGGTAGACTGTTGGAGTTAATGAAATCAATAAATCGTTTTTGATAGGGGGATAAGATAAAGTATTGATACGGTTTTGATGCATGTTTGATACATTGTTTTTAAAATTTGTATTGATTGGGGTGGGTTAGCAGGATAGATCACCAACACAGAAACAAACATTTCAATATTTTATTGGAGGAGGCTTTAGTAACCACAAGTTATGGTGACATTATTTTCTAGCAGCATATAGCGCCTAATAAAATATGCTTGATATTAATAAGCTCTGCTTGCCGTTAGTTTACAGGTAATATCAGAGCCAGCAATATCAGGGGTGGTGTATTGACATGAATATTCGGGGTCATTATTGGCGATACTGGCGGTGTAACTTACAGTAAAAGATTTGCCGTTTGTGTAGCATGTTACGGTTACTTTGGTTCCTGTTTTTGCATACACATAATCTCCTATATAGCACATATTTATACCATTTTGCATAAGAGCTGTCTGTGGCTTTCCATCTTCATCATAATAATTGATATATCCGCCAATAAAATGGTTATAAGTGCTTGGGTTAGTTGAGGTATCAAATCCTAAAGGGACTGTGTTGCTACCTGCAAAAGCAAGACCAATACAGCATAAACTTAGTGAAGAAGCTAAAATTAATTTTTTCATTTTTTCCTTATTTTTATGGTTTTATAACTTTTTAGGTGATGTCGAGTACGTAATATTTATTTACAAAGAATCTGACCTTTTGATTCTGAATCAATTTTACAGTTTGTTAGTTGCCCAGTTGGGTTCCATTTGTATGAATAACCATAAGGGACATGTCCTTCCTTGTCTGCAGGGAGCGCATATAGCCAATCACCTGGTGTATTTGCACATCTTGCAATAACGCCTGGGTAGGTATCTTTTTCGTAGGAATCAGTTGTTCTAACATCATAGGTTGCCGATGCAACCGTCATCATCACTGACTTGGCGGATGAGCAGTCATTCAACCAAGTGCCCCCTGGTGAAAGCTCAGTACCTGATTGGTCTTTATTTAGGGAATCGTCTGTTTTACGAGAAACAATATTGCCGTTAATATTAACCAAAGGAATTGTCTGATCTAATGCTGTCTCACTGGCAAACTGAAAAGAGGTTTTGGAAGTGTCATTAGAATTATTTGTACATTTTGCAGTAACAAGCAAAGAATCCTGGTGCCACAGGACGTCTTGACATTTACTTATGTTCTTGTTTTCTTCATCTGTTTTGACTAGATCTTGAAGTGCATTTTTTACGTTAGCGGGTAATGTATCTAAAGTATCTTTGGTTACTGTTAAGGTAGGCCCAACTGGATTAGCAAAACTTGATGTCGCTGTTAAACATAAAGCTAAAGCACTCAGACATAAAATTGTTTTTTTCATAATAAAATCCTTAAATAAACTGATATTAAAAAATAAATAAGTATTAATATTTCACTAACTGCATAACGCCATTCCATTGATTCCCGTCACCTTGTAAAACTAACTTAAGTCTTTGGTTCCATGGACTTGACATAAAATTTTGGTAGCTAGGCGTGAAGTCATAGTAAGAGGGAGTGGCACTGAAGTGATTGCTGTCTCCACAGCTCACGCCGGGCACCTCGAGCTTACAATTACTTATTCCAAGTATTTTATAGTTCACGGAGCCTTTATCTTTAGAGTCTGTATTTAATGATATGTGGTATTTAATCGTAAAATGCGCATCACCATTTTCATAAACGCATGAAGCATCAGTGGATTCAAAGTTAGGGTCATTGGGTATCAGTTTAGTTTTATCGATCGTGCAAGATTTTTGATTTAAGCCAAAGTCTCTAGACGCTGGCCCACCTGCCTGATTGGCATCAAGAGTGACAGAGTTCCAAATACCAACTGTTACTGCGTAATAATGCTGATCTAAAATATGATAATAGAGCTCGCCATCTTTATGGGTTTCATTTTTACGAAATTCACTTGCTGCAACAAGACGATTTGGATAATCCCCTTTTCCTTGAGGGGAGATACCATTTAAAGTATTGATGTTTACACCCTCTAACAAATTAGTGAGTTTTTGGTCATCTTGTACAAGCTTGCCATTTCTGGTGTATAACTTAATGCCTTTATTTGTGAGTGCCATATTATCAATGTCAGTAATCGGCATTAATGAACTTATTTGAAAGGATTGGTCTCCCGAAAGGGTGTCTAATTTTAAACCTGTTGAGCCATCTTGATACCATTCATAACCTTCAGGTTTGCCATCAGATGAAAAGTGCTCAGCATAGGTAATTCCTGGGAACGACAACACCTGAGAGTGATAGGGTAAAAGCTGTTGGCTTAATGGTAGTAATTTCTCAGCAGCGCGGGCTTGATCTTCATACCGACTTTCATAATGCGATGATCTTCCTTGCGGTGCAATATTAGGGTTTATGATATTGTCT
>CAXBFV010000258.1:0-2651 GCA_963974985.1 uncultured Gammaproteobacteria bacterium
TTATGCTTGAGAAGCTGGCAGAAAACACCGTGATATATTATTCAATTGGTATTATACTCCTTAGCTTAATATTTTTGACTACTTTTATTTATGCTTATTTTTCATTCATTTTTAATATTAAAGCATTAATTTATGCGTGTCTGCCTCATAAATGAGGTTGAAAAGCAAAAAAGATAAACTAGAGTTGTTAATATGCGTTATGTAATTTTGGAAAACTAAAATGAAATTTAAATCCCTTTTATCGACAATAATTCTTGCCGGCCTACTCAATAATTCACTTTTTGCTTTACAAAAGCCTTATGGTGTAAATTTTGGAGGGCTTTATGTTCTAGAAGACTGGTTTTTATCCAACACCAATACAGCTACTTATGTTTCAACACCATGCGGCGATGAGGTTGCCAACACCAATGAATTTATTATCAATGACCAAAACCCTAATATCCCCTTCACATCAGAAACAGATCTTATTAAAAAGCTTAAAAATAGCGGCAAAACAGACGCAGAAATTTTACAGTATTTTAAAGCCCACCGAGAACGTTACTTTGCTGAATCAGATAGTGAAATAAATGTCTTAGAAAATAATTTTAATCACGTTAAGTCATTAGGCATAAATATGGTAAGACTACCTATTACATGGCCCATTAGTTATGACAGTGATTATAATATTTACGATGCAAATAATAATCCCCATCTTATTCCTGGCGGGCAAGTTTCTACCATCGTCCCAGACCCTTTCCATTACACTGACTCTGAGCCTTATTCTTGGGCCTCCATTCCTGCATCAGATATTGAACACATTTTAGAAGTTGCCAATCAATATGGCATAAAAGTACTTCTAGATATACATGCCTACCCAGGCGGCGCTGGTAGTGGGACATTTAATGGTGTTTGGCCGCTTGCACCGCAATTTTGGACAACTAGCAAAGTAATTTATCAAAGAAATTTTGAAACAATTGTAGGCAACTTAATCAATTGGACTATAGATTTAAAAGCTTCAAACCCTGCAGCCTATGAAGCGCTACTAGGCATCACACCTATGAATGAACCGGCGCATCTTTTAGGTGTTCCTCAAGCCACATGCAACCCTAATGCGCCCTGGGTCACGGACATAACTTACAATGATGTTCTAGAGACTATTGCGCTTTCCGTTCCACTTTTTAAGAACACCTCTCTCCCCAATGACGGTAAAAAACTATATGCAAATATCATTGAAACAATGATGCCTTCTGGCCCTTCTGCCACCCCCCCCTTCCAGCTTATCGGAAAATGGTGGTTAGAAGACATCCCTGAGCTAACTCAACAAGACAGAGAAGAGTGGGCTTATTTAGATATTCATCATTACTTTGCCTGGGATCCTAGCTGCAACCAATGTCTCACTAAAGATGTAAAAAATAACATTATCCAACCTAGTGCATTTTCAGATATTCAAAATTGCGCACAAAGCTTTTATGGCGAGATACGAAATAAACTAAGTTTTTCTCCACAAGACCTGCTCGCCACCAGTGAATTTAGTGCAAGCGCAAACGCCAATACAGTTGAATCCTGTGCTAGTGGCGTGACACCCATTCAACTTAACAACCAACAAGCGTTTCGAAACCATGTTTATAATACACAGTTAGAAGTTGGAAAATCAGAAAACATCAATATGTTTTTCTGGACTTGGAAACTTCCCTATAACCATAACTTTCAGAATGAGTGGTCACTACACACCATTGAAAGCCAGCAACCAAAAACAGACAATACAGGATTAAGTGCTGAAGAAATCACAGCTATTTCAGTTGCAGCAACCGTAATCGTTGGCGTCATGGGTTATGCACTTATTAGTATGTTTTAATAATGAGATAAGTTCACAGTCAACCACTCTGCCACATCTAATGCAGCATACGTAATAATGATATTAGAGCCCGCACGCTTCATTGCGATTAAAGACTCCAATGTGACTGCTTTCTCATCTACCCAACCTTTTTCAGCCGCCGCTTTCACCATCGCATACTCTCCACTGACGTGATAAGCCACCATGGGTAAATGAGTCTTTTGAGAGACTTCTGAAATAATATCTAAGTAAGCAAGGGCGGGTTTCACCATCAAGTAATCAGCCCCTTCCTGCTCATCCAATAAAGCCTCTCTTAAGGCTTCTTTCTTATTGGCATAATCCATTTGATAGGTTTTTCTATCACCCTTTAAAGCGGTACCACTTGCTTCTCTAAAAGGACCATAAAAAGCAGAGGCATATTTCACCGCATAAGACATAATAGAAATTGATGAGAAACCCTCAAGATCTAAAGCACCACGAATGGCTGAAATCATCCCATCCATCATACCACTGGGTGCCACAATATCAGCGCCTGCTTTGGCATGAGAAATGGCTATTTCACCTAAGACCTTTAGTGTTTTATCATTATCAATAATATTTTCATCAAGCAAACCACAATGCCCGTGATCTGTATAACCACATAAACAAACATCTGTTGCGACGACAAGCTCTGGCGCTAATTTTTTAATTTCCATAATCGCTTGCTGCACCACACCATTGTCATCATAGCTCTCGGTACCTTTGGCATCTTTATAGCTTGGCACACCAAACAACATCACTGCTGGAATTTTTAATGTCACAACCCTACTAATGACTTCTTCCAACCTATCAACAGACC
>CAXBFV010000259.1:0-2641 GCA_963974985.1 uncultured Gammaproteobacteria bacterium
TCCTCACAAAAGAAAAATAAAGGTGACAAAATGAGCCAACAACTTTCACTAACTCAGCTCTGCCAACAAGCAAAAAAAGCAGCCAATGATCTCAGTATCCTTCCTGGTGAACAAAAAAATAAAGCGCTACACGCCATGGCCGATAGCATTATTGAAAACCAAGCATCTATTCTCACGGCCAATCAGAAAGACATGACGCAGGCCAAAGAAAAAGGCACCTCTCCAGCACTTCTAGATCGTTTACTATTAGATTCATCTCGAATTTTAGGAATGGCAAATGGATTGCGTGCCATTGCAAAACTCCCTGAACCGGTAGGTAAAATTTTAGACCACTGGCAACAACCTTCTGGACTTGAGATATCTAAAATATCTGTCCCGATTGGGGTTATCGCGGTTATTTATGAATCCCGCCCTAATGTGACCGCTGATGCCGCAGGCCTGTGTTTAAAATCTGGAAATACTGTCATTTTACGAGGCGGCACTGAAAGCCAGCATTCAGCCCATGCTATTCTAGATTGCCTACAACAAGGCTTAGAGCAAGCAAACCTATCTCCTCACTTTATCCAAATGCTACCCAGCCAATCTAGAGAAATGGTAAATGAACTCATTCAACAGGATCAGTACGTAGACGTCATTGTTCCAAGAGGTGGAAAGACTTTAATTAATGCCTTAACGCAGCATAGTAAAATTCCACTTTTCAAACACCTTGAAGGACTTTGCCATACCTATATTCATGAGGATGCCAACCTACAAAAAGCGGTTGATATTGTGGTTAATGCCAAAACAAGGCGTACGGGAATATGTGGCGCCACTGAAACGGTTTTAATTGATCAATCTACTGTTCAAAGCCACCTACCACCTCTTATTGATGCGCTTCAAAAAGCGGGCTGCCTTATTCGAATTGATCCTAGCTTACAAAAACAATTTCCAATGCTTGAGCTTGCCACTGAAGAAGATTGGCGCACCGAATACCTGGATAATATTCTTTCTATTAAAGCCGTTGAGGATCTCAATCAAGCGCTTCAACATATCAATCAATATAGCTCGCAACACACCGATGCCATCATCACAGAAAATAATAATATTGCCCAAGAATTTTTAACTAAAGTAGACAGTGCCATTGTCATGCAAAATACATCAACACAATTTGCAGATGGTGGGGAGTTTGGCATGGGTGCAGAAATTGGCATTTCAACAGGCAAACTTCATGCACGAGGCCCCGTAGGCATTCAACAACTTACCACTTTTAAATATCAAGTTAAAAGTAATGGTCTTATACGCCCTACGTAATATTTCGCAAGGACTTTTCTTCGGCCATCGCATTTTTAATACCGCGACTTATTGTTTCTGAATCAAAACTAAAGCGCACGGCAATAAAATTACAAACCAAGCAAAGTGTAAAAATAATTGGCATAGCCTCATAGTCATTAATTAGATTAAGCCCACCATTAAAATTACCAATATAAGAGATGAAGGTTATACCAACCACATAAATCCATAACCAAATAGATTGCTTCATATTCCAAGGCAATCTATTTTTTTGAGCTTGAAATTTTTGATAAATGAAAAAAACAAAAACACCAATCAACATTGAAACACCCATTTTTGAAACAGTTCCCCAGCCCGTCCAGTAGACAATCAATGAACTAAAATAAAGTGCCAACACCGACCAAGAACGCCCCATCAATAACTTAAACGGTCGATTCTGTTGCGGAAGTTTTTCACGCAAGGTATAGACACATATTGGCGCAATGATATACGTAAAGGCCATCAATGAGGTTAAAAACTGAGCCATTGCTTTCCAGCCCGGAAGTGGCGCAAACATAATAAGCCCTACCACAAAGTTCAAGGCAATCGCAAAGGTAGGAATCCCCTTGGGTGATAACATTTTAAAAATACCTGGTAACTGCTTGTTAACACTCATTCCATAAATAGAACGTGAGGCACTTCCAAAATACATGAGTCCCGCAGCAAGAGGCCCTATAATCGCACCGGCTAAAATAATAGGTAATAAAAACTTTAAATTCGCCTGTTCTGCTATAGATGCAAAAGGACCAAAATCAGCTGATAAGCTTAAATGATCCCAACCATGTAAAAGATTTTGTGGCGAAATTGCATTTAAAAAGGCAAATTGTAAAAGTATAAAAACCCCTAAACAAATAAAAATAGAGCCTATGATTGCGATAGGAATAGATCTTTTAGGATCTCGAGTTTCTCCCGCCATTTCTCCTGCTATTTTGAACCCAGTAAAAGCATAAGCAATTCCTCCTGAGGAAATTGCGGCAACAATTCCATGAAAACCATAAGGGGCAAAAACACTATGCGTTATAGAACTTTGTTTTGCATCAAAAAATGTTGCTACCAAGATTACAATACCAATAAACAAGGGAATGATTAATTTCAAAATCGTTAAGAAATTATTTGCCTTAATCAACCAGCGTAGAGAATAGGTATTAATAATACTGATCACAATTAAAAATGCTGAAGCAATTCCAAACCCGCTCATCGTTAAAGAGGTATTAGGGTTAATAAGTGAAGGATAATAAACTGCAAGATATTGAACGATAGCCTGAACTTCAATCGGCGCAAGCGTCAAATAAGACAACCAAATAATCCAAGAGAAACTAAAACTGACAAAGGT
>CAXBFV010000260.1:0-2633 GCA_963974985.1 uncultured Gammaproteobacteria bacterium
AAAAGGCGTGATCATTGCCCAAAATTACCAAGAAGCTAAAGCCGCGGTTAAAGACATGCTTTCAGGTAATCGCTTTGGCGAGGCCGGATGCGAGGTCGTGATTGAAGAGTTTTTGGTGGGCGAAGAAGCCAGTTTCATTGTCCTTTGTGACGGTAAAACCGCCCTACCTATGGCAACTTCTCAAGACCATAAAGCACGCGATGATGGAGACAAAGGCCCTAATACCGGTGGCATGGGTGCTTACTCTCCTGCGCCTATTGTTGATCAACGCATTCATGACTACACCATGAAGCATATTATCAATCCCGTACTCAAAGGTATGATTGAAGAAGGTTCGCCTTATACTGGCTTTCTTTATGCAGGCCTGATGATTTCACCAACGGGTGATATTAAAACACTAGAATATAATTGTCGTTTTGGCGATCCTGAAACGCAACCTATCATGATGCGACTGGAGTCTGATTTAGTAGAACTTGCTATGGCTGCTATCGAAGGCAGATTAGATCAAACTAGTACAGAATGGTCCAAGCAAACTGCTTTAGGTGTTGTACTTGCTTCAAAAGGTTATCCAGATAAATACCCGACCGATGAAATTATTGAAGGCCTAGATGGCATTCACCAAAATGGAAAAGTTTTCCATGCTGGCACTAAGTCTAAACATGGAAATACTTTAACCAGTGGCGGCCGCGTCTTATGCGCTACCGCTCTAGGCAATGACATTCAATCAGCCTATAAAAATGCTTATCAGCTTGTTAACGAAATTAACTGGCCACATAAATATTATCGCACTGACATTGGCAAGAAGGCATTTTAAACCCTTACTGCATCATCAGTACAATTTTACCTTGCGTACGTTTTGTCTCTAATAAATCATGCGCCTCTTTTGCTTGAGATAAAGGAAAGCTTGCTGAAATTTTCAATTGTATTTTATCTTCTGCAATTAAACCTGCCAGCTTTTCTAAATCTGATTTATTATTCTCTGCCAACATCCCCGTAGCATTAACCCCTTGTTTGCCAGCCTCCGCTAAAATTTCATCTCGAGTAATGGTAGGAACTGTTACCAATCTCCCTGTAGGTTTTAACACAGAAAGAGATTGAAGGCCTGTTTCGCTACCCACTAAATCAATCACAACATCAACATTGTTCACCCTATCCACAAAAGACTCTTTTCTGTAATCAATAATTTCATCCACACCCAGATCCTTTAAAAATTCATGGTGTTTTTCAGAAGCGGTTGTAATGACG
This sequence comes from uncultured Gammaproteobacteria bacterium, assembly GCA_963974985.1. GTDB lineage: Bacteria > Pseudomonadota > Gammaproteobacteria > Francisellales > Francisellaceae > CAUZSH01. The sequence goes on from CAXBFV010000260.1 coordinate 1,246, forward strand.
AAAGCGCCAGCTAACTTAGCAATTTGAATTGCCAAATGCCCCACACCACCAGCACCTGCATGAATGAGAACTCTATCTCCAGACTTTACTTTACCATGTGTATGCACTGCCTGCCAAGCAGTAAACCCAGCAGTTGGAAGTGCTCCAGCCACTTCTGCACTCATCGACTTAGGTTTCAAAATGACAGAGCTCTCATCAATAATACAATATTCGCTGTAGGTGCAAGGTTGGTTATAGTTAACCACTTTCCCTAAAATCACATCCCCAACTTTAAAATCACTTGCACCTTCCCCAAGCTCGACAACTTCTCCGCACAATTCAAATCCTAGGCCTGATGGCAAATTCAAATTTTGGCAAACAAAACTTGAACCCTCTCTGATCTTTGCATCAATAGGATTTATGCCTGCTGAATAAACTCTTATTAGCATCTGTCCTTGGCTTGCATTTGAAAGCACAGGTGTTGGAACACTCATTACCTCAAGCACACTAGAAGGACCAAATTGTTTAAATTTAATTGCTTTCATATTTATGAGTCTTTTAAAAAAGGTTAATAATGCTTGCCAGCATATAACATCACATGCTGTGAAAGTATTAAATAATTTAACAGTCATCACATGTAGCTTTATAAAGGATTAACCTTATCTACTATCGCCCCACCTACAGACTGGAAAGGTCCTAGGGGCGTCGTCTCTGTGACATACTCTTCTTTTTTAGGTTTACCAGACCAAATTTTATAAACAACAACTTTGCCATTAATGACAAAGATCGCTTCAAAGGCCCACCCTTTAATATGCGTTTCTCGGTGGAAGCCCGTAATATCTAGTAAAGCGTTCCCTACCCTATCTTGATTATCAAATCCTGTCGCTGCCACATAAGCAATACAAAGATTTAAAACCTTTAGACATTCATGTACTAATTTAGGGATAGGCACATCCCCTCTTAAAGAATCAAAACGCTCTCTAACTTTTAAATAATTTTCAATCGTTATGTTAGGCTTAGCATAAGGGTCATAACCAATAATTTTAAGATCTTCTAACGTTGTTTTCCCAGGCTCAACCTTGTCATAGGCGACCTGAGCTTCATTAAAGTTTTTCCAGGTAGAGACTTGATGGTTTTTTTTGCTCGGCAACATAAACTGACAGCCAGACAAAGCAACCACAAATAGAGTGGCAAGCACAATGCGAACATGTCTTTGATTTAAAATATACATTCTGCCTCCTTTCTCCCATTAAGTGTAGCACAAGAAAATACAATAAAGTCTTGCTTGAAAGGAACTTTTTTTAATATTTCTTTCATACTTATCAAAGACTAAGCAGGATTCTATAAGCCGCTTAGCGTGTTAATGAATTAACAGAGTTTACCAAAGTGATGCATCTTCGATCTTTTCC
>CAXBFV010000261.1:0-2619 GCA_963974985.1 uncultured Gammaproteobacteria bacterium
ATGTTGTTGGCGAATATGCAGGCGGGTAACTTTATTTCTGAGTACGATAATAAAATTGGGGTGGGTATTGCCAATATTATGACTGGAGGCGGCGTCGATAAAGGTACTGAATTGAATGAAGATTGGTATCTTAAATTAGAGCGAGAGATTTTTGCTTCATTAGCAGAAAATGAACAAACTCAAGCGCGTATCGAGCATATGCTGTCCACTGGAAAACCACTGCGCAATTAAAGCTCATTTGCATTTTGCATAATTTTTTAAGAGAGGAAATTTATAATGAATCCAGTATATATTATAGAAGCAAAGAGAACGCCCGTTGGGAAAGCAAATCGTGGCGTGTTTAGGTTAGAGCGTCCTGATGATATGTTGGCGCATGCGATTAAAGGAACACTGGCGGCAGTGCCAAATTTAGATCCAGCTTTGATTGAAGAGGCAATGATCGGATGTGCAATGCCTGAAGGACCTCAGGGTATGAATATTGCGCGCATTGGCGTTTTATTGGCGGGACTTCCTGATACCGTGCCAGGCATTACGATTAATCGTTTTTGCTGTTCAGGCATTGAAAGTATGTCTTTGTTGGCAAATCGTATTGCTGCAGGCCAAATAGAGTGCGGGCTTGCAGGCGGTATTGAAAGTATGTCTTCAGTGCCAATGGGTGGGAATAGTTTATCCGGGAACCCTAATTTCTTTAATGGCAATGCAGACTTAGCCATTGCTTATGGCATGGGGATTACGGCTGAAATTGTGGCAAAACGTTATAAAGTTTCTCGCGAACAGCAAGATGCATTTGCGTTAGAAAGTCATAGAAAAGCGATTCATGCAATTGATAAGGGTTATTTCAAGAATGAAATCTTACCTTATGAAGTGACGGGACATTTCCCTGATGCAAAAACCGGTGGTGTAATTGAAAAGAAAATAATTGTAGACACAGATGAAGGTCCAAGACGTGATTCAACGCTAGAATCTATGGCGCGGTTAAAATCCCCTTTTGAAGCAGGCGGGTCGGTGACAGCTGCAAATAGCTCTCAGGTTTCTGATGGTGGTGGTGTGGCACTTATGGTGAGTGAGAAATTCATGAAAGCACATAAACTTGAACCTATCGCGCGTTTAATGAGTTATCAAGTAGCAGGTGTGGCACCAGATGTGATGGGCATTGGCCCTATCGTGGCAGCGCCTAAAGCATTAAAGGCGGCCGGTTTGAAACAAGATGATATTGGTTGGATTGAGCTTAATGAAGCCTTCGCCGCGCAATCTTTAGCAGTTATTAATGATTTAAAATTTGATCCTGCAAAAGTAAATCCAAATGGGGGTGCGATTGCACTTGGCCATCCATTGGGCGGGACCGGTGCCATTCGTGTCGCAACTGCGATTAATGGTGCAAAACGCCTTGGTGAAAAATACGCCATGGTGACCATGTGTATTGGAACTGGAATGGGAGCTGCTGGAATTTTAGAGGTTTTTTAAAGCCTCTTTTTTCCAGAATATCTGCGTTATTTTTAAAAACTTAGATTCCTCATTTACAGATTGCAAACTCCGGATGTTTGTCTTTAAAATGCCTTGATCTTCAGAAAAATAGAGGCTTTAAATCAGCAATGTGAATAACTGGAGTAATTTAATAAAGGGTATGGGAATGAATAATTATTTTTCAAATTTATCTGATAAACTCAAAAAAATTGATGAATTAAAGTCTGAAGATGAAAAGCAGATTCAGGCGTCAGTTCTAGTTAAAAAGGTTATAGATGATCATAAGCTTTGGGATGAAGATAAGTATTGGCATCCTTCTGAAAAAGATGGCTTTAGTATTTTCACCGTGTGTGAAGAGGGTGATAGGTCCTTATGCTTAGTGGTTCAGTCTTGGCTGCCAGGAAGAGGAACGCTTCCACATACTCATGGAACCTGGGCGGTTATTGGGGGTGTTGCGGGCATTGAGGAAAACAATTTCTATGCCGAAATTAATGACATCAATCAAGAAAAAATAGATCTTGTGCCGACAGGTACTGCGACGTGTGCATTTGGAGATACAATAAAAATGAAGCCTAATGAAATACATGCATTTAAGAATATTACAAATGAGGTTAATTTGTCAGTTGCTTTTTAACTCAGCTGTTAAATAGGTATCAAGCTCTTTAGAGAAAGCCTGCGTTTGCTGAGCACCAAAAGCTTTTGTTTTGGTTTCGACTAAACCTGCATCCCTCATTTCAGTAAAAAAATCTCGCATGGCAAGAACTTGGCCAATATTTGAAGTGGTGTACTTTTTGCCTTTTGGGTTTAAGACAATACCGCCGGCTTTAATAGCTTCATCGGCGAGTGGAATGTCTGCGGTAATAATCAAATCTTTTGGATTTACGAGTGTCACAATGTAGTCATCAGCTACATCAAATCCTTTGTCTACGCGAATTGAGCGAATGTAAGGGGATTGAGGGTGGTTAAGGATTTGGTTGGCCACCAGGATGCATTCAACCTTGCAGCGATTAGCAGCTCGAAAGAGTATTTCTTTAATTGGCTTTGGGCAGGCATCTGCATCTACTAAAATCTTCATTCTAATAACCCTTGATAGAAACAAAAAAGGCTCAAAGTGGTTAACTTTAAGCCTTTTGGGAATATGGTAGCTACGACGGG
>CAXBFV010000262.1:0-2612 GCA_963974985.1 uncultured Gammaproteobacteria bacterium
ACCGATGCCCTCCATCAATAAAGCACCCAAACTAATACTACGTAGCCACAATTGATTTTATACCCATTCCGGCTTCAGTAAGTCCTAGGTGTAATGCGTAATCACATTTTGAAGCTAAGTATTTATAAACGTCAATAAGCTGGTGCACGCCACTGACCTTACAAGAAATAATGATTTTATCTGCACTAAGTCCTAATTCTTCAGCATAGTTGGCACTGTCTAAAGCAGAGCGAACCAACGCTTCATGCATGATTTCTTCATTAGTTAAAGGGTTTGCTATATGGGGTTGGATAAAGTGAATTCTCAAATTCATATGAAGTTGACCTGCTTCAATCTATTAAAGGCAATAAATATAATGCCGGCGTAACCGGCCTAGAGGTTATTGCGTCTAAAAAATTCAAAACACCCTAAAAACAAACACTAAAGCGGCAGAATTTGGTCAAATATCACAAAAATGACAAAAAAACAGTCATGAAAAGTTATCCACAGAAAATCGACTTAAATTTACAGAAGTCTTAGAAATATTTAAGTCTAGTCCGGATCACTTCAAAACTAGGTTTTTAAAATCAATGGAACAACCAACGTAGCGAAACCTAACACATAAATTTATAAAATCTTATTACTGGGTTTTTATAGCAGGTCCCGTAGCAGTAGAGTTGAATACAGCATGGTTGATGTTCGGCGGAAAACCATTATAGCGACGCCATAATTCATAGCCTAAGGTTACGCGATTTAACATCACCCAGCCATTTGCTTTAAGTCCTTGACGCAAATAATGTGAGTTTGGCCACTTACTGCCTTTTTCCGGCACAACAAATAACTCATAACTCCCAGATGGCGTGTCTTTAGGCGAAACAAAGGTCACGCGCCCCTTAAATGTGCCTACGGCAATTTCAGGCCAACCACTAAACTGTATTGCAGGCCAACCTTCAAAGTGCACCATCACAGGATCCCCTTTATGTACCAAGGCAATATCATTCCCACTCACCAACAAACTCACCATTCTAGAGTGCGTCTCTGGCACTAAAATAGCTAAAGTTTGTCCAGGTGTTACAATAACTGAACTTTCACCTGAAATTCGATGTACAATTGTCCCGGCAAGAGGTGCCTTAATTAAACGACTTTTCTGTCTTGCTATCGTCACTTCAACCTTGGCTAACTCAACTCTTCCTGTAGCCAACTCCTGCATATAATTAAACTGATCAATTTTAGCCACGTCATAATCACGTTCAGACCCTAAACCCTTTTGAAGCAATGTTTTATAACGCTTCACATTTCTTTTGGCCGCATCAACAATTCCCTCAGATGCCGCAATTTTCATTTGGAGGGCACGTTCTTCATCTTTTAATCTATCCAGCAAATTAGGGTCCATATCTAATATTTTAACAATAGGGTCCCCTTTTTTCACATAAGACCCATCCTGCACATACCATTCGCCTAATCGACCTGAAATTGAAGCACTGATGTTTTGCTCCCGCTCTGTGGGAGAGGCCGCCACAACAGTTCCTTTGCCAGCAACAGTTTGCTGCCACGGCACCAACATCAAAAGAATAAAGGCTGCTAAAAAACAAATAATAATAATGGATATAACTTTCCTAAAACCAGGTGGCTGTTTAATTAATGAGAAGGAATGGTAACTTTCTAAATTTTTCATGCCCCTACCTCCTGGTGATTTGGAATATGAGGCGGTAAAAAGATACGGCGCTCACTACTGATAATTGCACTCTGACTATAAGCCTTAATACCTTTAATTACCCCTTCAATCTCGTCTTCTGGAATCATGTCCAATACATTTTCTAAAATGATAAGCTCCGGTCTAGCCAATAGAACTCGAATTAAAGTGATTTTTTGAAGCGTTAACATATCCATCATGAGTTGGTGCCCTGAAACATAGGTTTCTAACTGCTTAGGCAAACTCATTAGCTTATCTTCTAGGCTAAAGTATTTCATTAGCTGATGCGCTTCTTCCAAACTATTTTCTTTCTTATTTAAAATTAAATTCTCACGCAAGGTACCTGCAAAAAGTTCAATACCTTTTACCACTGATATTTTTGCACGGATATCTTTTATCCTAAAAGCAGAAAGCGGCATATCATTGAGTTTAATCTTAAGCGTCTCACGATTGCTATCAAACCCTAAAAACACACTCCCAAGCTCACTGACTGGTTTAATTCCACCAATCAATAGAATTTGCTCGCCCCTGTCTAAAGAAAACTCCAACGCGCCTTTTTGACCCGAAGTATCCTTAACCGACATATTCGAAAGTGTTGAAAAATCCTGTAAACCCTCTTGATCTATCCGCTCAATATCCTCTGTGGGCAAGCTCATGACACTGGATACTTTCTCAACGGCAGCTGTCATGTCATAAAATTCTTCAAGATAACCATTAATTCTGAGGACCCCTGCCAGAATGATATTCACCAATAGTTCCGCGGCAACTAATTGACCCAATGAAAGTTGACCCAGAGAAACCAAATACCCACCGACACCCAGCAAAATGGTATTGGCAAAAACATAAATCAAACCAATCATGATGTAGTGCTTTAATAAGTGCTTATAATGCCCTTGTCGAGCAGTGATGTAATACCAATTGAATAATATATCACGGTGTT
>CAXBFV010000263.1:0-2610 GCA_963974985.1 uncultured Gammaproteobacteria bacterium
TAAGGCGATTAATAGTCGTAGATTGGTTTGCAAGCGATAGTGCTTCTTTTTGTTTGGATGACTCATCAATTAAAAGGCCTTCAGGGTCGTTTTGCGCTAAGGCCCACATCATGATTTCAAAGCTTTCATCAATGATTTCACCATTTAGTAAAACTAAAACAGGGACCGTTCCTTTTGGGGATGCTTGAAGCATTTCAATCGGTTTGTTTCTAAGTGCGACCTCACAGGTTTTAACCTCAATGCCGGCAGAATAAAGTGCTAGGCGTGCGCGTATTGCAAAAGGACATCTTCTAAAACTGTAAAGGATAGGCAGTTTAGATGTCATTTAGTTTTAGCTTTTAGAAGAATGGGTACCAGTTTTAATGATTGTTGATGCAGGGTTTTAGTATCCAGCTCAACGTTCGGGCCATAGGACGCTGCAGTAAGCTGCGCAAAGGTTTCTGATTTTGAGTGCGTGTTTAAAAATGCTTCCCAAGCTTGGCTATGTAAGTGTTTAACTTTGCGATGCGAGAATCGAATTAATGCGATACGTTTTAGTAAAGGGGAGAGTCGTTGCGCATATTCATGGGCATTGTCTTTGTGCGCTTGATAAATATTTGTGAGTTCTGCTTGGAGGTGTTTAATAAAGTTTTTCTTTTTGCGGGCGCGATAAGCAAAAAGTATTACCAAAAGCACAATGATTAAAGTGAGGCCTAAAAGAATGTACCACCCTGGAGCAAGTGGCCACCAGCTAATAGGAAATGGTAGGTGAATGTCTTTAAGTTGGCTGAGCAGTTCTTCTTTTGTCATGAAACGACCTTTTGAAATGTTCGCTGTAAACGGCTGCCCACTTCTTCAGAAGTTGCGATGTTAACATAACTAATACGATAAGAGCGGTATAGTTTTTCTAGTAACTCAAGACGGCTGTTATAGCGTGTTTGGTAGGACTCATGTGTTTTTTTATTTCGGGTATCCAAAGCTATTTTATGGTTTTCATGATCGGCAAACTGATACACGCCTTTTGGGAGTTCTTTTTCCAATAGATCATAAACGTGAATATTCAGAACGTCATGATGTAAGGATAAGCGGCTATATTGTTTTATAATTTCGTCACTGTTGTCATGATCAAAGTCTGAAATGACATAAATCAGGCTGCCGGGTTTTGCAACACGTCGAAGTTTCTTTAGATATTCAGCAAGTAGATTATCATTGGAAGCTTGAGGACTTAAAAACTCTGCATTTGCTAACCCATTAATAAAATGCAAAATTCCTCGGCGACCACCCATGGGACGAATTTCTTTATCCATGTGTTCTGAGAAAATAAAACCACCTACGCGATCTTTATAACTCATGGCTGCCCATGAAATAATAGCAGCAGCTTGAGCGGCAATTACTGACTTAAAGGTTGTTTTGGTACCAAATTGCATAGAGGCTGAATAATCGACCAGAATAAAAATAGGGCGCTCACGCTCTTCTCGAAAAAGCTTGGTGTGAGGTTTTCCGGTGCGGGCGGTAACTTTCCAGTCGATGCTGCGCACATCATCACCAGGTTGGTAAAGACGGACTTCATCAAAATCAATGCCGCGGCCTTTGAAATTTGAAAGGTGGTCTCCAGCACGCTGATAGCTCACACGACGTTTTGATTTTAATAGAAGTTGATCTGCCGCATATCGGAGATTTAAGAGTGCTTTGATGTCAGGGATAAGGCCTGCTTCGGTTGCAATGTGCATGATAAGGGCTCTATTAGCTTAAGGTACAGCAACGAGGTTTAAGATTTGATCAATCAGCATATCAGAAGTAATGCCTTCTGCTTCTGCTTCAAAAGATACAAGAATTCGGTGCCTTAATACATCATGTGCAATGGCTTGAATATCATCAGGTGAAATATAGTCTTTTCCTTGTAGCCAAGCATATGCACGGGCACAGCGATCTAAGGCAATAGTGGCACGAGGGCTGGCGCCAAAACGAATACCTTCCGCTAGCTTTTCATCATAGGCTTCAGGGTTTCTGGAGGCCATGACAATTTGAACAATGTATTCTTCTAAAGGCTCTGCCATATGAAGGTTCAATACTTCTTGGCGCGCTTCAAATAATAGTTTTTGAGTCAGTTCAGTTTCAGGTTTAGAAAACCCTGTTTTTGCTTCATTGCGAACAAGTCTTAGAATCTCAAGTTCTGATTCTGCATTCGGATAGTCAACCAGTACATGTAGTAGAAAACGATCAAGTTGTGCTTCAGGAAGGGGGTAAGTTCCTTCTTGTTCAATAGGGTTTTGTGTCGCCATGACTAAAAATAAATCTGCGAGCGGGTAGCTTGTGCGGCCTACCGTGATTTGGCGTTCACCCATTGCTTCTAATAGAGCGGCTTGAACTTTTGCTGGTGCGCGGTTAATTTCATCTGCTAAAACAAGATTGTGAAAAAGCGGACCTTCTTGAAATACAAAGCTGCCTTCTTGTGGACGATAAATTTCGGTACCCGTTAAATCTGCTGGCAGTAAATCAGGGGTAAATTGTACGCGATGGAATGTTCCATCAATGCCTTCAGAAAGCGCTTTGACAGCCTTTGTTTTTGCAAGTCCGGGGGCGCCTTCTACAAGAAGGTGTCCGTCAGCAAGAACAGCAATTAAAAGTTTA
>CAXBFV010000264.1:0-2608 GCA_963974985.1 uncultured Gammaproteobacteria bacterium
ATAACTAAATCAATACTTAGATGGCGTGTGGCAATAAAGTCATTGGGTAGATAAGTGCCCATCATGTAGTAAGCAATTCCAATATAACCCGTTAATACAAACACCCATAGTAAAGGCATTTTTGGGCCTTTAAGTGCGCTTAAAAGTGGGTATTTTTCTTTGGTATGATTTTTTTCCACATCTTCAAAGTAAGGTGATTCGCTCACAGAGTGTTGCATAAATAATGAAACAAGGCCTAATAAAAACCCAATAAAGAAAGCAATGCGCCAACCATACTCAAGCATTTGTGCATGGGTAAAAATAGAAGATAGCACGGCAACAGTAACGGCACTGATAATCACACCAATTTGTGAAGTGGTTGAGGCTAAAGAAGTGGCAAACCCACGTAAATGGCTGGGTGCAGTTTCAGAAAGCATTACGAGTACACCTGTGAATTCTCCGCCTACTGAGAAGCCTTGTAGCATGCGTGCAAAAATAAGAATCACGATGGCCCAAACACCAGCGGTTTCATAAGTTGGCATAACCGTCATGATTAGCATAGGGACACACATGAAACTGATACTCATCATGATTGCTTTGCGGCGACCTAACTTATCACCAATATGTCCCATGACAAACCCACCAATGGGGCGCATGAAATAACTGGCTGCAAAAATACCAAAAACGGCAATAAGTCCAACTGCTTTGCTTTCATCAGGGAAGAAAATATCACTCAAATAAATAGCTAAGTAGCCATACAGACTAAATTCAAACCACTCTAAAGAAGCGCCAAAAGCTGTAAACCACATTGTTTTCATCTTGCTGGGGGTAGCGATAATTTCACCTGTTTATTATGAATATGAATTGACCAATGAGCTTAGCATAGCCGATTTTGATTTGATATCGGAATTGAATTTCAGATGTGTCGTAACTAGTCTTTGGGTATTAATACTTTAAATTTTTTAATTATGATGACCATTTTAAAATCACCATTAAATTTTCTTTTTCTGTCATTTTTTTGTTTGACCTCGATTGCGGCGCCTATTCAAGAAGATGATCAGCGTTTTCATCCAGTGGCGGCGGAGCAAGGCATGGTGGCGACTCAGGAGAAGCATGCCACAGAAGCAGGTGTGTTGATGCTTGAAAGAGGTGGGAATGCCATTGATGCGGCCGTTGCGGTTGGTTTTGCCTTGGCTGTCACTTTACCTAAAGCAGGTAATCTTGGTGGTGGTGGCTTTATGATGATCAAGCATGGGAAGCCTGAAAATATTATTGCATTGAATTATCGTGAAAAGGCACCGTTGGCTGCGACAAAAGATATGTATTTAGATAAAGATGGCAATGTCGATCAATATAAAGTGTCGAGCACTCATTTGGCAGCAGGTGTTCCTGGAACGGTTGCGGGTCTTTTGTGGGCGCAGAAGCATTATGGGACGCTTTCATTAAAAACAATTATGGCGCCAGTAATTAAGCTTGCGAAAGATGGGTTTGTGGTAGAGCCTTATTTTGCTGAATCTTTAAAGGATGCGATGCCCCAACTAATGGCATCTAAGGCATCACAAAAAATTTTTCTGAAATCAAATGGTTCTTTATATCAGGCAGGAGATATATTTAAACAGCCTGAACTAGCAAGAACGCTTCAGTTGATTTCTGAGCAAGGAGAAAAGGCTTTTTATGAAGGGGTGATTGCTAAACAAATCGTCGCGGATATGCAAAAGCATGGAGGATTAATTACTTTAGAAGACCTTAATAAATATAAAGTGACCATAGAAAAACCTGTGAAGGGTAATTACCGAGGGTATGAGGTTTATTCTATGCCACCACCAAGTTCAGGTGGCGTGATTTTGGTAGAGATCTTAAATATTTTGGAAGGTTTTCCAATAGCAAAGTATGGTTTGAATTCTGCTCAATCAATACATGTTATGACAGAAGCAATGAATTATGCTTACCGTGATCGTAATAAAGATTTGGGAGACCCTGAGTTTATTAAGAATCCAATAAATCGACTAACGTCAAAATCGTATGCCAAGAAAATTCAGGCGTTAATCGACGCCAATAAACATGTCCCGAGCAGTCAGCTTTCAAAGGTTAATAAAAAAGATCGTGAAAGCATTGAGACCACGCATTACAGCATTATCGACAAGGATGGGAATGCTGTTGCAAATACCTACACGTTAAATTACTCCTATGGAAATGGTCATGTGGTGGAGGGTGCGGGCTTTCTTTTAAATAACGAAATGGACGACTTCACGGCTAAAGTGGGAGAGCCCAATGCTTATGGTTTAATCCAAGGAGAAGCAAATTCAATTGAGCCTCAAAAACGGCCGTTAAGCTCTATGACACCAACCATTATGATAAGTCCTGAAGGTGATGTTTATGCCACAGGTTCTCCGGGTGGAAGCCGTATTATTACCACGGTGTTGGAGGTTATATTAAATATTGTTGATCATAACTTGGATATTCAAAGTGCAGTAAATATGCCGCGCATACACAGTCAGCTTTGGCCTGATGAGATTCGTATTGAGCAAGGTTTTAGTCCAGATACCGTTTCAATCTTAGAAAGGATGGGGCATAAAATTTCTTTGGAAGAGGCGATGGGTTCAGCGCAAACGGTGCGTAAACAAAATCA
>CAXBFV010000265.1:0-2607 GCA_963974985.1 uncultured Gammaproteobacteria bacterium
TAGATTTTCCACTTATGCAACGCATTGGATTAAGCAAAGTATTGAAAGAGGTGTTTACAATGGTGGGTCGATTGTTAGAACGCCTATTCATATTCAAAAAGAAATTAATGCTTACTACCATGCTGTAAGAGAGCTTTGCAAAGATTTGGAGCATGAACCATCTCAAGAAGAAGTTGCTGATTTTTTAGATCGTCCGGTTGAAGATATAAAACGATTATTAACCCTATCGCAGAAAAAGTTTTCTTCATTAGATGTTCAAGTTGAAGGTTCTAATCATAGTTTGGTTGATACAATGTGTGATGATAATAATGAGTGCTATGAAGATATTCAGTTGAATGAGCGCGTAACAGGATTGCTTTCTTATTTAAATGAAAATGAGCGTTTGGTTATATGTATGCGTTTTGGCTTATGCGGTTATGATATTTTAACCTTAGACGAGGTCGGGGATCAGATTAAGCTTACCCGTGAAAGAGTAAGACAAATTCAAATATCAGCATTGAAGAAGTTGGAAAAAATTGCACTTGCCAATAATATCGATTCGAGTCTAATCTCAGCCGCTTCGTAGTTAATACCAATTGCCATAACAATTATTACAATTGCTATTAAACGAATCTATTAAAATATAAACCTATGCGTTACCATTTGGCTAGAGAAAATTTTGAGGCCAAAGAGCGTGATAAATCAACGTGGGTTTACACTGATTGAAATTTTATTAACGCTTGTCGTTGTGGGTGTTTTAGCGCTCATTGCGATTCCTTCTTATCAGCATTATGTAATCCAACAAAATACTCGAAGTGTCCAAAGTGAGATGCAACTAGGTGTTTTGGACTTAGAAAAACACTACATGAAACATCATTCTTATATTGGAGCAGACTCTCAGATCAAAATAAACAATGCAGAGTATTCAGAAACATATAAATTCAAGCTTTTAAATTTATCAAAGACTACTTTTACATTTGAGGCGGTAGGCACTAAAAAGGCAATTAAATGTTTTAAAATGACGATTAATGAAATAGGTCAGCATAGGGCTTTTTCTGCTGATGGAAAAGATGTAACAAGAGCGTGTTGGAAATGAAAACTCTGGAGAGTATTTTAAAGTTTTTTAATGTAGATGAAGTGTTGGGTTTGAATCTTGATATTAATAATGTTGAGATCACAAATTTATGTTTGGATAGTCGCAAGTGCCAAGCAGGCAATCTTTTTATTGCGCAAGCGGGGCATATTAACTCAGGTGTTGATTTTGTGGATGGGGCTTTTCTAAATGGTGCAGTCGTTGCATTTGTTGACAGCGCTATAGAAGGTAGCAGCAAAGCCAATCAAGAAAACATTTTTTATATTAATAATTTGACGGGTAAGTTACCTGAATTTTCAGCTTGGTTTTATGATAACCCTTCAGATGGTTTTTCAATCATCGGTGTCACGGGTACAAATGGAAAGTCTAGTGTTTGTCATTTTTATGCGCAGCTACAGACTTTATTAGAAGCCCCTGTTGGTGTGTTGGGAACTATTGGTAATGGTGTGTGGCCCAAGGTTAAACCTTCTTATTTAACAACTTTAGATTGTATTACGCTTCAGCAGGAATTGCAGGAAATGGTTGGGTGTGTTGATAGCGTTTGTATTGAGAGTTCATCTCATGGCTTGATTCAAAATAGGGTGTCTGCGGTATATATTACGATTGCGGTGTGGACAAATCTTTCGCCTGAGCATTTAGATTACCATGAAAATATTGAAAGTTATTATCAGGCTAAAAAGATATTATTTTTAAAGTCTTCAGTTAAAACGGCAATTATTAATATTCATGATGCTTATGGTCAAAGGCTTTGGCAAGAGCTTGAGACTGAGCGTTCAGAATTAAGTTTGATTAGTTATAGTATTTTTGATGAAAAGGCAGATTTTAAATTTGAGAATATTCAACCTATTGAAAATGGTTATCGTGCAGAATATATTTTTAATGGTGTAAAGCAGTCAGTTTTATTACCGGTCTGGGGAAGGTTTAATTGTGAAAATATATTAGCCGTTTGTGCAATGACTTATGTGATAAATAAAACACACGATTTTTTGGGTAAACTATCTGATTTAGTGGGCGTTAAAGGACGAATGGAAAGTGTTCAAAGTACTTCTCTTGCTCAAAATGTTCTCATTGATTTTGCACATACGTCGGATGCTTTAGAAAAAGCTTTGTTGTCGCTTAAAGAAAGCGTGAAAGGGCAAGCTTGGTGTGTGTTTGGTTGTGGTGGAGAGCGGGATAAGTTTAAACGCCCTCAGATGGCTGAGATTGCAGAGCGCTTGGCGGATCATGTTATTGTGACGGAGGATAATTCTAGAAATGAGTCTTTTGAGACAATCCAGCAAGATATTTGTCGGGGCTTTAAATCTGGCAAGGCTATTGTTATTGGTGATCGTAAAGAGGCCATTAGATATGCCTTACAGCAGGCGCAGTCAAATGATATGATTTTAATTGCCGGTAAAGGGCATGAGCAATATCAAGATAAAAATGGGCAAAAAAAGCCTTTTAATGAAAGAGAAATTATAGAAGCCTTTGAGAGAGATATTTTATGCTGACACTAAAACAATTAGCGGAAAAAATTGATGCGCAATACATGGGGG
>CAXBFV010000266.1:0-2595 GCA_963974985.1 uncultured Gammaproteobacteria bacterium
TCAAAGCTTGCATTATTAAAATCATTAATAAAAATAACATTATCAAGTGAAAGGTGATTAAAGCCAATGCTGATGAAATATTCCAAAAGATCTGTAATGGCTTGGCGATGTCTTTCAGGAATCAGGATTTTATGCTCTTTAGCAAGAAGGCATAGTACGCGTGTTTGGTAATTGTCAATAAAACTACCAATGAGCTCTGCACCATATATATCTGTAACATTCGGGAGGTGGATGGCTTTTTTGCCCCACATGGTTTCTGAAACTTTACAGGTCATTTTACTTCTCCTTTCTCTACAGAGTGAGTGTTTAGTGCAGTATTTGCAGCACTTGCAAGAGCTTGAGTCATTTGATCTAGCTTTTGTTGATCAATGCTGAGGTTAGCAAGGCTGTAATTATCATCTTGGGTTGATTCTTTGGAAACAAGGTTTTTAGGAATATCGATGCAGACGGTTCGAGCATTCTGTAATAAATAATAACCTGTCAAATGAGGTGCCACGACATAAGGGGAATCAAATTCAACAGGAATATCTAACTCGCTTAAGTTACGACATACCGCATCAATAAAAGATTGGTCAGCAAAAATATTATTTTTAGCGTCGCCTGAAAAAAGCTCTACCTCTCTATGCCAACCATTGAGGTGACTTGCTTTATAGGATTCAATATATTCGAGTAACGTATCTGGTGTTTCATTGATAGCTTCAGAGTAGGCGGTATCACCTGCATTTGACGGCGAGAAGCTTGACATGGTATGTAGGTCTAATGCAATACCGCTGTTGGTGTTTAACTGTGCGACCAACTGTTTTAATGTGCGGATATAATCAGCATGAATCTCTAAAAACTGCTCGTGGAGATGAGGTGCCTTTGTGTAGTCAATAATATTACGGATGTTATTGGGTTCTAATCTTCCGGCGTCCAGAATAGAACGTGGGAATAGGGGCTGTACGACAAGTGTTGAAATGCCATACTCTTCAGCGCAGAATCTCCCAAGCTGCTCGCCAAGCTCTTCAGTTCCAAAATCTTGCTCAATGGCTAAAAATTTTTGTAACGCTGTGGGCGGTAATTTTATATGTTTTTGCAATTCAGGAAATTTTTCTAAAAATTCAGTACCCAAATAAGCATGGGGGCAGGTGATCATAAGCTGATACTTATTTGGATCGCCATAATAAGAAAGTTTTAAATATTCACTTTGTTTAATTATCGTCATTATTAGTTATGCATCCAATGTTTTTAATTTTGAAATAAGTACTATTGAAACCTATTAAAATTTAGCATTTCCTGGCGTTCTTGGGAAGGGGATGAGGTCTCTTACATTAGAGACCCCCGTAATATAGCCCAAGAGGCGTTCAAAGCCTAGGCCAAACCCTGCATGAGGAACAGTGCCATAGCGACGAAGGTCTCGGTACCACCAGAGTGAAGCGGCATCAATATCTAGTTCTACAATTCTTTGATCTAGCTTTTCAAGTCTTTCTTCTCGTTGGCTACCTCCAATTAATTCGCCAATACCTGGAACCAATACGTCCATGGCAGCAACCGTTTTCCCGTCGTCATTAAGGCGCATATAGAATGCTTTGATTTCTTTTGGGTAATTCATGAGAATTACGGGTGCCTTGGCGTGTGTTTCGCAAAGGTAGCGCTCGTGTTCAGATTGTAGGTCTAAACCCCATGAGACTGGGAATTCAAATTTTTGTTTGGCATTTTTAAGAATTTCAATAGCATCGGTGTAGTCCATGCGCACAAAGCCTTTTTCGAGGATGCTTTGTAATTTTTCATTTAGGCCCTTTGCAACAAACTGGTTAAAGAAATTAATATCATCAGCGCGCTCAGAGAGTACTTTTTTTATAACATGTTTGAGAAGACTTTTGGCCAAATCAGCAGATTGGTTGAGATCAGCAAAGGCTATTTCGGGTTCCACCATCCAAAATTCAGCGAGGTGTCGACTGGTATTTGAGTTTTCAGCCCGCAAAGTGGGTCCAAAGGTATAGACCTTTGAAAGGGCGGAGCAGTAACTTTCCACATTAAGTTATCCGGAGACCGTTAAAAAAACTTCCTGATTAAAAAAGTCTTGTTTGTGATCAATTTCTCCTGATTCTGTGTGCGGTAGGTTTTTATAATCTAAAGTCGATACTCTAAAAAGTTCGCCTGCACCTTCACAGTCATTGGCCGTAAGGATGGGGGTGTTTACCCAGAGAAAATCTTCTTGGTTGAAAAAATCATGAATGGCGTGAGAGGCTGTTTGGCGAACGCGTGCAACGGCACCAAATAAATTGGTGCGTACGCGTAAGTGCGCATAATCCCTTAAATATTCTACGGTGTGTCTTTTTGGTGAGACAGGGTAGGTTTCTGGGCTGTCAATCCAACCGAGAACTTTTACATCCGCTGCTTCTATTTCAACAGATTGCCCCTTACCTTGAGAAGGGATAAGCTTGCCTGTAATGCTAACGGAGCAGTCTTTTGTTAGATGCAGTATTTCGGATTCATAGTTAGGGAGCGTATTCAGTGCAATGGCTTGAATGCCATCAAAGCATGATCCGTCATGAATCATGGCACATTAAACCCGCAATCGACCACTTTTAAATAAGATATAATAATTTTATT
>CAXBFV010000267.1:0-2573 GCA_963974985.1 uncultured Gammaproteobacteria bacterium
CATGCGCAAATGCAGTTTGATTTCTCCGGAAAAATAGTCAAGGGCATATGGTTTAATGCCCAAGCTCACCCTGTGGCGCAAGAAGTTCAGGTGGGGGATAAGGTTCAGGTTGTCTTTAAATTGACGGAGTCTTTTTTTAATAATCAATTCAGCTTGAATATTATGGTAGAGCATCTGGACTTGATTAAATAAGTTTTAAGAAAAGACAAAACTACGCATTTTAAATAAAAGTTAACTATTCTTTAAATATACGAGTCAAACTAATAGCTGTCATTTTATGAAGAAAATTTATCTTTGTGGTTTAGCATTCCTTTTTCAAGGCGTTTTGTCTTTAGCTTTTGCCCTGGGTATAAATGGGATTGCGGTGAAGTCTGGTTTAGATCAGCGCTTGCATGTTGAGCTTGAATTAACGAATGTGCCTGCAAATCAAAAATTATTTTTTGCAGTTAAGGCAGAGAGCTCCGATCAACCTATCCAAGATATTGGATATGTTCTGCTTAAAAATAAAAAAGATATGGATATTTTAAAGATTACTTCTCAGAAGCCTATTAGCCAAGCAGTCGTGAAGTTGAGTATTATTGGGAAGGATAATGGAAAGCAGGTGCTTGCAGAAACCTATACGATTATGTTGGATCCTATCCCGCAACCGGCTGAAGCCAGTTTTGAGCACTATGGTCCAGCTGGAGAGAAGGACACGGTTAGTTCTATTGCAGCGGCTGTAAAACCTGTTTATGTTGGTTTAGATGATGCGAAACATGCCATTCGTGTTGCAAACCCCCATGCTTTTGAAAAGAACAATCCAGATAAAATCATTAAGGGTTCATTTTTAATTATTCCAGATCTTTCTTTTCATATTAATCGAAACCAGGTGAATAATGAATCTAAGATTTCAGAGCTTAATACGCAGTTTAAGACATTATCAAAACAGCTTAGTACGGAACTAGATGGTGTACATAATAAGAATGGTCAGCTTTCACAACAGTTTACGGTTATAGAAAACAAGATGGGTGTCTTGTTGGAAAGTATTGCAAAAATAGAGCGCGGTCAAAAAGCTATTCGAACAAGGTTGGCGAGTCAGCCGGCCGTTGTTCAAGGTAAAGCATCCTCCTCTGATGGTTATAGTTTTACGGTGAATGTTGCAGCGCTCATTATTTTAATGTTAGCTGTTTTATGGTTGGCATATCGTTTGCTTAAACGCTATAAAGACAATAAGACGGAAGACAAGCCTGTGCTTGTTAAAGAAGCGCCCTTAGAAACTGCTGCTGTAGAGGAATTTGCTGAATCAGAGCAAAAAGAAAGTGATGCTGAGGAAGATTCCGAAGTCCCGTTAAGTACCTCAAGTGAAGGTTATAACGCACGTACAGTAACAGACGAAGACTTGTTTATTAGTGACAAAATGAAGAGTAAAGATGGTTTGTTTTTAAATACAAGTCTTGATGAAGAGAGTGAAGAAGAGCAGGTGGAAATTAAAGTTGAAGCAGTCATCAAGGAAGATATTGCAGTTGAAGAAACGCCTGAAGATGAGATCCATGTCCATACTTTAATTATTGATGAAGACGAGGCTGATACTCCTGCTGAGGATTTCCTTGAAACGCCTGTTGTGGATGATGAGAGTGTTCCTAAAGTTAAGAGCGAAGAAAAAGAACCTGAAGATAAAAAAGAAAAAGAGTCTAAGCTCGACTCTAAACTTAAATTAAAACCTTTGGATGAAGAGGAAAAATAATTTAACGTACAAAAGGTCTTTTCAAAGAAATAGTCTAGAAAAAATTTATTTTTTTAGAACAATGCTCAGGGCGTGAATTTCCGTTTCCATGAGTGACCCAAGGGCGGTATAAATAGCTTTGTGTGCCGCAAGACGAGTTTTATCTTCCAATGGCTGTGATTGAATAATTACTTTGAAATGCCCTTTGCCAGATTTGGCGCCTTCGTGACCAATATGTTTATAAGATTCATCAATGACCTCTAAATGAGAGGGTGAAAGCGTTTGTAGGGCTTCTGTCATTAATTTGATGCGTTGTGGATTATCCATAGGTTTCCTAAGTGTTTAATTAAATAGTTTTTAATTGATAGCCATACAAGCAAAATTGCAATTGGTATTATAAATGCGTTTCATCCAACATAACATTTCCGCTCCCTGCATCATATTCAATGATCTCAGCATAACGCGCCCACTCGATGAAAGTCTCAAAAATACGAACAGCTTCATCATTGGTAAAATGATCTTCAAGTTCAGTAAGGAAGCGGTTTTCATGCGCGCGCTTATTGGGTCTTTCCTTGAGAACTTTAACTACGTGGCGGGCAAGTGGAATATTCATCATTAAAAGTCTCGCAAACAATGTCTTCCGTTCGATAATATCTAAGCCGATAAATTTACGCCCAAGGTCTGTCATGGTGATATCACCATCAGATACGTTAGCAAGCTTTAGGACCGAGAGTACTTCAATAATAGGGAATAGATCATCAATATCTAAACGAATCTCATCAGCGAGCGCTGGAAGGTCGATGGCGCCTCTTTCTTGTAGCTCTTCCATCTCAGCCAAGAGCCCAGAAAGTTCCGCAACATCAGCGTCAGG
>CAXBFV010000268.1:0-2564 GCA_963974985.1 uncultured Gammaproteobacteria bacterium
AAAACACCTGCAGCCAAGGTTTCACGCAAAGGGGCAATCCCCCCTTCTAATCGATAACCCCTTTTATGCAAGCTTTCACCTGATAGGCTCAGACTCACAGAAAATTCATTTTTATTGACATAGGCATTTAAGACCACATCAGGTTGATGAGACTTAATACTGGGGCGCTCATTTTTTTGATCTCGAATTTGATCGACAATTGCATCTTTCATTTTTTGGGCAATAAATAACGTATTATTAATGCTCTCGTGCTGTCCATTCACATCAATTTTAAATGATGAATTTGAACGCATAATGGTAAGCCATTCGATCTTTTGAATTTCCGTATAAAGTGCTTCTTGATTTTCTGCTTCAAAGCTCACAATCGGTAATAAAATATGATTGGCTAATCGAGACCAAAGACACGCTTTATAAGCAATCTCTAATTCTCCTGAGAAATAAGCACCCGAGCGGCTTTGCTTAACGTCATCGGCCCCTAGTGATTCCAGTTCATCAACCAGTAATTCTTCAAGCCCTTTTGCAACCGTTGCAAAATATTGTTGTACGGACATTTTTATCCAATTAAAACGATTTCAATGCGCTATAGAATAACTGATTTCAACTTTAATCGTATGAAGTATTTGTCTAAATCTATTTATAATAAAGCTTCAATAACACTTCTACTTCTAATCCTTTTCCCGATTTACCCTGCTTTGCTGAAATTTTACCTTCATGCAATCGGATAATTTCTTTGACAATCGAAAGCCCTAAACCACTACCTTTCTCATCATTCCCCGCTTCACGATAAAAACGATCAAAAATACGCCCTAATTTGTCTTCTGCCACACCCATGCCATTATCAATCACCCTCAGGCGAGCAAAGTCATTCTCTTGACTGACAATTAAAGTGATATTCCCACCTTCAGGCGTATAGCGAATGCTATTATCCACCAAATTACGGATCATTATATCGATAAAAGTTGAGCTTCCTTTCACTAATACGGGTTTCCCGTGTGCAATAAACTCTAACTCTATCTCTTTATTAATCGCATCAGGTGCCAACTCAATCGCCCATTTCTCCACACTTTTATTTAAATCTAATTGCTTCAGATCAGGAAGCGTTTGCGTGGGCTCAAGTCTTGTTAAAATCAAAAGCTGCTCAATAATTCTAAAATAATGATTAGTACTGTGAATAATATTTTTTATCTTCAGTTTAATCTCATTGACATCTTCTAGGTTAAGCGCCACCTCTGCCTGAGTTTTTAATGCCGACAAAGGTGTTTTTAACTCATGAGCGGCATCTCCGGCAAAGCGTTTCTCACGCTCAAGCACTTTATTAACTCGACCAAATAGGTGATTAAGTTCATTTAATAAGGGCACAATTTCCACAGGTGTCTTTTGTACGGCAATTGGCTCCAACTTTCGAGGATCTCTGCCCGCAAGGGCTACAGTGATCCGGGTTAAAGGGCTTAAAGCAATCTGCACAATAAATACCGTTAGCAAGGATAAAACGGCATACAGAATCAACAAATCCCAAATCGCATCCCAAAAGTTGCTTAGAAAAGTTTCTTCCTTAAATTGAGTATTGACTAGGACTACAATTCGGTAAGGCTTATAATGGCTATTCATACTAAAAACATACCAGTGATCATCTAGTTTATGCCCCTCAACATCCAAACTTGAGAAACCTTCCTTGGGTAATTTTACTGGCTTATCTGGACCACCGGGTGATTTCAATACCACCACGCCATCATCTGCATTATAAACCTGGAAAGCGAAGGAATCCTTATAGGTATCGGAAAATTCAACCGTCTGAGGTCCCTGCTTATTTTGCAAACCCAATATAGAGTTTGAAGGAGAGTTTTGTAAAAACTGAGAGAGTTTCTGTAAAGATTTCCCCTGCAGGTTAATGGTAATCAAAGCATCAATAACACGCGCACTGTTCATCATTTGCATTTTAAACAGCTTTTCATTCTGTGCTCGGATTTGATAAAAGTTTAAACCACCCATCACCACTATCGTCACCGTTACAAGTAATAGTAAAAACAAACTCAAAAATCGTCGAATCGAAAATTGATTATTTAGAATAGGCATGAAAGCAATATTTTCCATGGTATAAGGGACATCATTTCTCTTTCCAACAAGTCTAGTTGAAAATTCTAACCACGAGGACCGCAATACAACTTTTATCAGCGCAAGAAAAACGGTATACTCAGCTACCTTTAAAATCCTATATTAAAAAACATGGCAAATTTATCTACTTTTATCTCCGCAAACCTTTGGCTATGTCTCGGGTTTATTATACTACTTGTCATTTATTTGATTTTTGAATTCTCACTTAGTTCTAAAAACTCAAACAGTGTGACGGCCCAAGAAGCCATCGCGCTCAGCAATCGTGAAAAAGGTATCTTCTTAGATATCCGCGAAGGCAAAGAATATAATGACAGCCATATTGTGGGTGCTATTCACACCACCGTTCCGAATTTAAAAGAAAGCACCAAAGCGCTCACCAAACATAAATCTCACCCAATCATTATTTATAACAACAATGGTCAAAATACCAAAGCAGCTTTTGATCTTCTTGT